>OMPZ01000164.1 GCA_900313125.1 uncultured Eubacteriales bacterium
ATGTCGAAGCCGATCCTCGTTTACACAGTCCTCACCGCGTTCATTGGTCCGTGGTGCGACTTTATCCTCGTTAAGATCATCATGGGCGACAAGCGTGACAACTACACCGTTGCCGTAGGTCTCCAGAAGATGGTCGATAAGGAGTATAAGCAGGTTTACTTCAAGCAGTTTTTGTCCGGCTCCGTGCTCGTAGCGATCCCGATCACGATCCTGTTCCTCAAGATGCAGAACTACTATGTAGAGGGCGTTACAGCCGGCGGCGTCAAGGGTTAATATTTCTCATGCCCTGAACGACTATATTCAGAAAAAATGCCGATGCAGCGGCATTTGATGATACATAGCTCATTCTATGCGGCATCTGCCACGGTTTTAGGCGGATGCCGCTTTTGGCGTTGATAAATGAGAGGAAAGAAAAGAAATATTTCGGGGGAATGACGTTTGAGAGAACGATTTTTTGCGATCCCGCTAAACAAGTTTACAGCGTGTATGATAGCCGCCTGCGCCGTATGGCTTATTGCCTGCGCGGCGCTTCACTTTGCGTCCGATAAACTCGACCGTCCAAGGCTTTTGAAGATCTGGAGGATCGTCAACGCGGCGGCGGCAGCCGCGACAGTGATAATAATACTCACCCTGACGCTGCTTGAGCGCAGTAAAATGGGGGCGCGGCAAAGTATGCTCGAACCGTTCCACACGATAAAGCTCGCGTTTAAAAACGCGTCTAATCGTCAGGAAAAGCTGCTCAACGTCTATGTGTTCATACCGTTCGGCGCGTTTATCTCGGCGGCGCTCGAAGGAAGAGTGAAGCTTCGCCCCGCTGTCATAACGATCGCGGGTATGATCTTTTCATTAATAGTAGAAACAAGTCAGTACATATTTTATCTCGGGCAGGCGGAGACGGACGACGTTATAACAAACACCGCAGGCACGCTCATCGGCGTACTGCTCTGTGTTATCGGCGAATTTATCGTGAAAACGCCGAAAAAACGACTTTTGAATAAAAAAAAATAAGGCGGCATATATATAGGGAACACACCGCGGCGGGAATTTGGAAGGAATAATTTAAAAATCAAGTTTAAAATATGGAAAATATAATAAAATTTAATTATATTTAGAAATAATAACTTTCAATACGATATTTTTTTAAATTAAAATCAAAAAAACTCTTTACAAAATTGTTATAAGGTGATACAATAAAACAAAGTGGTTTACTATTTCCGCTTTAAACATCAACCGAAGAGGAATTATTTATTAGGAGGTAATTTTACGATGAAAAAGTTAATGGCAGTTCTTCTTTGCGCTATGCTCGTTTCCGGCTGCGCTCTTACTGCAAGTGCGTATGACAGCCCCGATGTACATGGCGGTTCCGATACAACCGGCAGCGATAACGGCGGCGACGCTGACGGCGGCAAGGACAAGGGCTCTGATTCTGATAAGAATGGCAGCAGCAACGGTTCTTCGAGCAAAAACAGCTCCACTTCTCCTAAGACAGGTGCTCCTGTATCTTACGGCGTTCTCATGGCAGCTGCAGCACTCGCATTCGGCGGCGTGGCTCTTTCTTCCAAGAAGAAGATCGAAGAGAACTGATCCTGAATGAAAAAAGACAGAAAAAAGCTATGGGCCGTTGTCTGGGTGACGTCTATACTGCTGGTGATAGCAGCCCTCTCTGCGCTTTGTTTTTATCTTTTTAAGATGTACAGCGCGGGGCGCAGCTATGACGATATCAGCTCGATAATGTACTCGAGCGCGGTCTCGTCTGAACCTTCCGACGAGCCCATTAGCTCTTTGATGTCAGATTCTGAGACCAAATCTGAGACCGTCTCCAAAAAGGCGGTCAGTTCGGTGTCTACCGATACAGATGTGGTCAACGGCGGTGTGAATTTCACCGAGCTGTGGAAGGTCAATACGGACATTTACGCGTGGATAAAGATCCCCAATACTTATGTGGATTATCCCGTTCTTCAGACGGACGGAGACGACTCCTTCTATCTGGAGCACAATTACAAAAAACAGTACGAGTTTGCCGGGAGTATCTATTCCGAAAAGCTGAACAGCAAGGATTTCGATGATCCCAACACGCTGCTTTACGGACATAATATGCTCAACGGCACTATGTTTGCCACGCTGCACTATTTCCGCGATCCCAACTTTTTCGCGGCGAATCCGTATATCTACATTTACCTGCCCGACAGAACTCTGACCTATGAGATTTTTTCGGCTTACGAATATGACGACAGACATATTCTCTATTCGTTTGATTTCAGCGATGAGGACGTCTACGCCGAGTATCTCGAGTATGCTACCAACCCCACCGAGTCAATGATGTGCAACAGACGAGACATCGAGGTCACGACCGATGACAAGATCATCACGCTCAGCACCTGTCTCGGAAATATAGAAACATCAAGATATCTTGTTCAAGGAGTTTTGATCAGCGATGAGCCGGCAAGAGCCTCAGAGTAACATTCCGAGCCGTTTCGGCGGCGAGGAGACGACAAATCAAAAGAAGCCAAAAAAGAAAAATAAAGCATTAAAAGTTTTCGGCGTCATAGCTGCAGTGATCATTTCATTATTGGTGATCGTTGCCGTGACGCTGATCGTGCTTATGTATAAAGGACGCAGCGCCGCGCTTTCCGGCAATAAGGATACGAGCGCGATCACCGTTCCCGAGGAGACGGCTGCGACCGTTGAGAAGGTCGATACCGATTCCGATACGAATACTTACATATATTATAATGATAAGAAGTATATGTATAACGACAAGGTGACGACGATCCTTTTTGCGGGCGTCGATAAGCACCTTGACGAGCAGGACGGCTCGTTCGGCTCTGCCGGACAGGCTGACTGTATTTTCGTTGCGGCGCTCAACACCGAGACGGGTGAGTATAAGCTTATGGCGATCTCGCGCGATACGATGATCGACGTAAACATTCTTTCCCCGAGCGGTGAGTTTACCGGCACCGAGAAAAAGCAGGTTTGTCTTGCTTACGGCTACGGCGACGGCAAAGAGGGGAGCTGCGAGAATCTCAAGAAGTCCGTTTCGCGTATATTGCTCGGTGTCCCAGTCAATTCCTACGCGGCGGTAGATCTCGACGCTATTCCGATCCTGAATGACGCGGTCGGCGGCGTTCACGTCGTTGTGAACGAAGATCTTACATGGCGCGACCCGTCACTTTGGGAAGGCGCAGATCTCATACTTGACGGTACACAGGCAGAGCATTTTGTCCGTGCCCGTGACGTTAAAGGCGACGAGAACCAGAACAACCTGCGAATGGAGCGTCAGAAGATCTATCTGACAAACTTCATCAAGCAGACTCTCACTATGACGCGCGAGGATATCAAAACGCCGCTGTCGATGTACAACAGCGTGAAGGATTACGTTGTGACGGATATCGACGCGTCGATGATAACGTACTACACGAGTATTTTCCTCAAGACGGGCTTCTCCGCCGAGGACAACCTTATCAAGATCCCGGGTACGACCACCCATGGCGAACGTTATGCCGAGTATTACACCGACAACGAAGCCCTGTTCGACCTGATACTTGATACATATTATATCGAAGTTAAATAAATAAAGCCGCCTTGATCCGCGTCATGGGCTTGTTTCACAGCCTTTAGTAGATCCGGGCGGCTTCTGTTTAATTATCGTTTCCAGTAACTTAAGAAAGATTTTTTATGAACCGAAGGGGTGCAGGGGTGCGGTCTGCCTGAGGCAGACGTTGCCGAAGGCAACAGCACCGACCGACGTGGCAGCGGAGACCGACCGGAAAGCACCTGCAAATGCTTTAAAGAAATTAAAGTCTAATAAATCTCATTGAGTTGTGGAGAGTGATTTTATTAGTAGTTTTATATGAAAAGAGGTGATCGCCTTGAAACTCAGAAAGGGCTTTGTTACTTACACTTCCGACGGCGAGCAGCTTATGGTTGCGGCGGGTCCCGCGGCGAAGCTTTTCCACGGAATGGTAAAAAGCAACGAGACGGCAGCGTTTATCGTTGACAAGCTTAAAAAAGAAACGACTGTTGAAAAGATCGTTGACGCGCTCTGCGGCGAATACGAGGTAGACCGCGAAACGGCATCTGCTGACGTCAATAAGATCATCGACCGCCTGCGTTCGATAGGGGCGATAGATGAGTAAGCCGGAGCAGCTCAGCTACGAAGAGGTGCTCGAACGCGAGGGCAAGCTCGTCGCGTTCAATTCCGGCGTAAGTATGCTGCCGCTCCTGCGCCAGGGGCGCGACCTCATGGTCATTGTGAAAAAGGGCGGGGAGCGCTGCAAAAAGTACGACGCCGTGCTGTACAAAAGCGGCGGAAGGTACGTTATGCACCGCGTGATAAAGGTGCGCGAGAACGATTACGTTATCGTCGGCGACAATTGCCGCATTTTTGAGTACGGCATTACCGACGATGATATTCTCGGCATACTTGTCGCTGTTGTGCGCGACGGCAAGCGCGAGCTGAAAATGGACTCGCTGACCTGCCGCGGATATGCCCATCTTTGGTGCGATCTCTTTCCGCTGAGGGCGTTTCTCATAAGGATAAGGGAGCTTGTGCGCGCTGTTTTGCGGCGGTTAAAGCGGCTTTTTGACCGTGAAAAGTCTCGGTAAATATACCGAGAAGCGCTTGCGGCTGGTGCGGGCAGAAAAAGCTCGGAACATTAAAAAAACGGCTTGACGAGGGGATTTTCCCCTCGTTTTTTTATGAAAAATTTATGCCTGAAATTTTTAGTGAACGTCAGAAAAAATTCAGAAATCTATCACAAAGAAAGCGAAAAATCTACTTGACATATTCTGGTTTTCATTCTATAATGGTATCAATAGGATTGCGGAAATTTACACAATTATTGGTTCATAGTCAAATTTATTTTGGATTAAACTCCACTTTGAATAGCCCTTTGTTCAAAAGCAATAAAATCCCGACTTAATATTTGTGCAAATTACCAAATCTAAAAATGTGAGTTTTCACCTACGCAGGGTGGACGCGAAAAGAGCGGCGGTCTCCTACAGGGCTTGACGCTTCGGACGCGGCAACAGACAGAACATATTTGAATAGGAGGAATTAACAATGACCTTAAAGAGAACGATGTGTGCATTACTTGCAGCATCAATGTTAACAACGGGTATTGTAGCAGCTCAGGGCTCCGCATCGGCAGCAACGGTCGAGAACGAGTCGGGCGCGGTTGATACCACGGAGGCATCTTCTGCTAACCCGTATAATCTTGCTACAGACATCAAAAACGGTAATATTCTTCATGCTTTGAACTGGAAACTCAGCGACATCAAGGCTGAGCTCCCGAACATCGCTAAGGCAGGCTTTACAGCAGTTCAGACATCTCCTATCCAGGCTCACGACGGCAGCGGACATTGGTACTGGCTCTATCAGCCGATCAATTTCTGGCCGGGCAACGAGCTGGGCTCCGAGGACGAACTCAAGTCTCTCTGCGCAGAGGCTGAGAAGTACGGCGTTCAGATCGTCGTTGACGTTGTTGCCAACCACTTTGCAGGCAACCACAGCAACATTCCCGATGAGCTCAAGGGCAGCGAGTATTATCACAACTCGGGCTACGGCACGAGCGACGGTCAGATGGGCGTTGACTGGAACAACCGCTGGCAGGTAACACACTGCGATATCGGTATGCCCGACCTTAACTCCGAGCACAGCAAGGTTCAGGAGTACGTTCTTAACTACGTTAAAGAGCTCAAGGCTGACGGTGTTGACGGTATTCGTTGGGACGCAGCTAAGCATATCGGACTTCCTTC
>OMPZ01000165.1 GCA_900313125.1 uncultured Eubacteriales bacterium
ACCTCTTAAGCGGTTTTTGCCTACTTTTGGGCGTCCAAAAGTAGGTTGCCGCGCGGCAATGGAGCGCAGACAAAGAAAAAAGTTTAAACGGAAGTCGGTTAAAAAATAATCTGTGTCTAACGCTAAAATAATTTTATTCTTAAAATCCAGTATGGGATGTTTGTATAATAATCTTTTCTCTATTACGAGTATAACTCAATGACCTTCTCCATGCTAACGCCGTCGTCAAGCAGCGTCAGCATCGTCCTTGCCGGGTTGGTGCGGTTCGATATCCTGTCGTATATCGGCAGCAGAAAACGCTCCTCGCCAAAGCCGCGCTCCTCAAGAGCCTGCTTTGCAAGGTCTGTTATCTCCTTCGCAAGCGTCCATAGCTTGTCCTTGTCAACAAACTCGGGCAGCGTGTCCTTTACAAACAGCTTTCTCAGCTCGCTCGCGGTGTAGCCGTTGCGGTAAAGCGAGGTGTCGCCGTCAAGCAGCGCGCCGAGCTTTTCCACGTTGTTCATCAGACCGAGATGAAAAGCCGCCGTCGTCATACAGTCGCTTATCGGCTGACAGCATACGCTGCGAAACTCCACCGTGCCGCGGTAGGTGAGATCCTCAAACTTGAACGTCCTCAAATACCGCAGGTCGTTCAGCTCGGGCGTAAACTCGATCTGTTCGTATTTTCCCGTCTTTGCGTCGAAATATTCGCCCGTCACGCTCTCGCGGCTGAAATAATCGACGATGTTCACCGGCTCGAAGTTAATGTATTTCTCGCCGCGCTCGGCGCAGTAGATCGACGTCGAAGCGATGTAGCTGAGTATGTCGTCGCTCGAAGAGAACTCGCAGTCATACATACCGATGTTGTGCGGATTTATGCCGTGAGGGCTGTTTTCCCAGAACATATCGCGGCAGCAGAGCAGACCGTTATCCTCGCCGAGAAGAACGGAGTTTGAAAACAGCAGAGCCTTGATAGGCTCGAGCTTTGAAAACGCGTTTAGCACGAGCGGCAGCTTGTCGAACTCCGCGTCAAGCTGTACCTGTGACGCGCTCGAAAACGTGCCGTACTGTGGGTACTTGTGAAAATACATCGGCAGCTTGTACTTCGTGTAGCTGTGCAGATGGTGAAAGAGCATTCTGTAACGTCCCGTTTCGATCGGGATATTCCTGTTCACGCGCCAGTTCGGGTTTACGCCCATGCCGGTGAGCGCATGACCGCTTTTCGCGAAGATGTCCGTGATGAACGAATAATACTCGCGAAAGCGCGCGTAGATGGTGTTCAGCTCGCGCTCCCTGCCGAACGACAGCTCAAGGTTGTTGTACGAGCAGTCGTAGGAGAGAATGTCGCCGTTTTCCTTGTTCTGCGCGGCGTAGATATTCCCGTCGTCGTCAAGACCGATGACCTCGAACGAAAAACGCTCGATGAACCGTCTCGTCAGATCGTGTACCGCGGAAAAATCAACGGCAGCGCCGCTTTTGTTTACGATCGGCATTTCAAATTCCACGCCGATATAGTGTTCGCGCCCGGGCTTAGTCGGCTCGATATATTTTTTGTAAAGCTCGTCTAATATCAATTTTCTATCCATAAAAACCACCGTTATAAAATATATGCAGTAATATGCATCACAAATTCGAGAAAATGCGGTACAGCATTTTAACGTTTTCCGCGTTTTCGGTGTACTCGTGTCCGTGGGGCGTGCCGCTGACGATCAGCTCGCCGTCCTTGAACGCGAGAAGAGTACACATCGGCATTTTTCGCCACGGCTTGCCGTCGAGCGGCTGTGTCGCTGCGATAACAGTTCCCTTCTCCTGAAGATAGAACAGCGTATCGCGGCAGTTCGTGTGGGCGTAAAGGTACTCGCCGTCGGTAAAGAGAAGATTCAGCTTGTTGCCGCCCGCCATATCGCCGACGATGCGGTCAAGCAGGGCGAAGCGTTCGTGAAAATCGGAACCGGCGGTCTTGCCGACCTCGTTTAAGATGTAGAGAAACACGCGCTCGGAGTCGGTCTCGCCCTTCTGCTTTTTGATGAACCGTGACAGCGGCGGATAGTCGAAGATAGTGCCGTTGTGAATGAGCGTCCACCTGTTGTGCCGCGCGTCAAGCCCCGAAAACGGGTGGCAGTTCGCCTGTTCGACGTTGCCGATAGTCGCGTAGCGAATGTGCGCGAGAATGAGCGGCGAGCGCAGCGGACGCCTGAGCGTGTCGGCGAGCTTTTTGCTGCGGCTTGCCTGTACGCACTCCTTTTTTATCACCATATTGTCCGAGCGAAGATACGCCAGCCCCCAGCCGTGAGGGTGCTTATCGCTGTTTGAAAAAAATGTATTGAGATAATCGTTAGCTTCAAAGCTGTCCTTTGAGCTGACGGCAAAGATCATGCACATTGTAAAAACTCCTGTCTGCGGCGGCAAGCGCAAGCCCCTTCTCGTTGTAGCCGTCGTTATACAGCCCCTTGATGATATCGGCGTAACGCTGCCCCTGCGTTTTGCAAAGCTGGTATTTCACGGCGTCGAGGTAACACGGATAATGCTCACGGGCAAACTCGCCGAGCGTTTCGATCGCAGCGGCAGCGGCGTCGTTCACGGGGATATCCCGACCGCCGACCTTTACCGGTGTATCGCGTGAAAAGAGAGCCGCCTGTTTCATATTATGCACGGCGTCATGCGAGGAAACCTCCGGCAGGGAATGGACGTTATTCAGAATATAGAGAATGAGCAGGTGGATAAACTCAAGGTCCTCCTTGAACACGCCGAGCGGCGCGAGGGGGTCAAGGTCGATCATTCTCAGCTCGACGTGATTGATGCCGTGTTCTCGAAGCAGGTCGAGGTCGTATTTTCCGCGCGGCTTGACTCTGAGCGGATAATAAAGCTCGGAGCAGGATATGATATCGCCGTTTTCGATGTACCTGCCGATGCTGTCGCAGTACGCGTCAAGCGAGGAGTAATCGAGCACGGGCGTAAAGAAATTCCAGTAGCCGATCTCGCTGCAGCGGACTGATGAATACTTATCCTTCGCGGAGTCGGGCAGATCGGAGAAGCGCACGAACGACTCGTCGAGCACGGGGCTGGCGGCGGTGAGGTAAACGATGAGCCAGCTATACGACAGCAGCCCTGCGGCGAGTGAGAGATATGTCCGATCTTTAAACTCTCGCTCCGACTTGCCCGTTTCTGCCGCAAGCAAAGAAATGACGTTCCGGGGCAGGGAGTAGTTGAGGTGAATGCCCGACAGCAGCATTTTGACCTTACCGTATTTCGCGGCGAGATAGTCGCGGTAAACGCTGCCCTTGAAGTCGGCTATGGGGATATTGTCGGGTGAAGAAAACGCCGGAGGATTTGAAAATCGCCACAGACGCTCGCCCTTTTCGTCGAGCTGATCGCGGACCGTGTGCTGCAGGCGGTCGAGATGGTCAAGCACGCCGTCGATATTATCGAACACGTCTGTTATCATCTCTGTCTGGTTTTCGCAGAAATCGCGGGTGATATTGGGGTCGCCCTCAAAGGGGTGGGGCGTTTGAGAAAGCTCGCCGTCTGCGGTCACACGCAGCGACTCCATCTCAAGACCGAACTCCCCCTGAAAAAGCAGCTCTTTGATATTTTCATTTTCGATGTCACACAACATAACATCACCTCATTAATAATTTATAAAGTACATCTATTTTATAGGTTTTGTAGGTTTATAACATAATACACCATTTCCCCAAAAAAGTCAACCCCTGCGCCCAAGCGGGCGCAGGCAATTACGCG
>OMPZ01000166.1 GCA_900313125.1 uncultured Eubacteriales bacterium
CGCTGGTTCCTCTCACCTATATCGAAAACACCGTGAGGTATTTCAGAAATAACGTTCCTCAGGCAACGCCGACGGTAAACGTTACGGAAAACGGACTGGTCATTACAGGCTTTACCATTCCGGCAAACGGAACAAGCACGTTCATTTACGAGACGGCGACAAATGAGTTTACTCCGCTGCAGCCGCAAAGCTCGATCACTAACACGGCCGAGCTGACGGGCAACTTCACCGCTGTTACGGCGTCGGAAACGATAAGCGTCAGCGAAGAGCCTGAGCTGTCTATCGTGAAGTCGATATCTCCTATACCCGTAATGGAAAACGGCACGGTAACGTACACCTTCGTTATACAAAACGAAGGCAACACAGCGGTAACGACAGGCGCCGTTATAACCGATACCTTTAATCCGATTCTTTCAAACATCACCGCAGTATTCAACGACACGCCTTGGGTGCTTGGAACCGACTATACTTACGATACGGCGACGGGTCTTTTCACCACGGCTGCCGACAAGGTCACGGTAGACGCCGCCGAATATACCCAGGACCCCGCAACAGGCGTCGTGACCGTCACTCCCGGCACATCGACACTTGTTATCACAGGCACTATCTGACAAAAAAGCCGCCTCGTTATAAGAGGCGGCATATTTTTTATTCGCTTTTTTTCTTTGCAAATATCGAAAGAATGAGCGCGCCGATCAACAGTATCACGAACACGACGCAGATGATAATAATAATCGCAGTATTATGTGTCTCGGGTTCTTCCTGTGCTTCGGAAGAAGCGGCGGCAGATGTCGTTTCCGAAGATGCTCCTTCTGTCGGAGCGTTCGAAACCGTTGCTTCGCTGCTGTTTAGCGATGAAGCAAGATCGCTGCCGATCTGAGCGATCTTGCTTTGCAGCTCGGACTGAATGTTTTCGATATCAGTTCCGAACAATACCTCGTCTAAGCTCGTGTCGGAGGAAAGCTGCATTTCGTCGATCTCGTTTACATCCAAGCCTGCGTTCGGTGCGTTATTGCCGGTAAATGTATCGCTGACCTTTGTCTCCTCACGCAGCGTATAATCGTTTTCTGTAAGATCTTCTGCTTCGTTTGTAGTCGTGAAGATCTCGTCAAAGCTGTTCGTGATCGTCACATTACCCTTTGCCGAATCGAGCACCTTAAAGCTGAGCGTGACGATCATTTTTTCTTCTTTAAGATCAAATCCCTTTATAACGTCGATTGCGGAGTAGTAGATCTGCCCGCTCTCTACGTTATACATAGCATTGCCGAAAACGTCAAAACCGATGGAATCCTCGATATATTCAAGACATTTGGGATCGTAATTGATGAAAGCGCCGGCGCCCTCAAGCGGATCGGAAATACCGCCGAGATATACTGTGTACGTTACGGTATCGCCCTTTTTCGCGGTCTGACCGTTTACTGTCACATTTTCATCTGCGTAAACAGAAAGCGGCATTGCAGCCATGACAGCGACAATTAAAAGTACCGAAACCAACGCGCTGATAACTCTTTTTTTCATCGCTGCACCTCTTAACCTTCCTTCGCACTATGCTCGCCTTTATCCTTTTTGAGTATGATAAAGACCACCGCAATGAGTATCACTATGCCGATACCGCAAAGCAATATGAGCGAGTAGAGACTCTTCTTCGGAGTGTCGGGGGCTGCCGTATCGGCTGTCTGCGTTAAAATTGCCATGTCGCTCGGTATAGCGTCTTCGTCAGCCTCTGTGATACTGCTTACCTCTGCTGATGACGTATCGGACTCGGGCTTGCTGTCAACGACCGCATTTGACGATGCGGCTGAAGCTGCTGCCGCCGCTGCGCTCTTTGTCTCCTTTGAGCTTATATCGGCTTTGCTCTCGGTCTGAGATGAAACGCTCTCGGTATTCGATGAAGCTGTCTCGCTCGTTACCTCGGAAGATGTGCTGCCGGAAGCGTTGACCTGAGTCATATCAAAGGTGTAGGTATCCTTGTAATCGGTCATCGTCTCGTCGATGTAGTTTCTCGCAAGGTAGTAAAGACTTATATCAGAGCCGGGGTCGCTTTTTACCCTGAACTGCATCGTTGCGAGAACGCACTCTTCCGAGAAGTCGAAGCCCTGCAGCGTGATCGCGTTGAAGCGGATCTCGTCGGGCAACTCGGTGTTATAGATAGAATCCTTGATCGCGGGCGTTTCAAAGCTGTCCTCGATAAGCTCAAGCGAATCGCCATCGTAGTATATCGAAACATCGACCGCCTGAATGACCTTTGTGCAGGCAACGGAGTGTACGGAATATGTGATTATATCGCCGACCGAAACATCGTGCGAATTTACGGACGCCGCGCTGCACGGGATAGCCGCAAGCGCAGAGAACGCCAGAATAAATGTAAAAGCTATGATAAATAAGCGTGAATGCAACTTCAAAAAAATCCCTCCATCGTAGTGAAAAGGCGGACCGAAAAGTCCGCCCATTCATAAGAATCACATGAAATGTTCAATACCGTTGATACCAAGCACTACAAGCACAAAACCTACGACAAAAACCTTTGTCCAACGTGCGAGGAACGCATCAAGTGAACGAGCCTTGTTCTTCGACAGGAATGTATCTGCACCGCCTGTGATAGTACCGAGTCCCTGTGTGTTGCCCTCCTGAAGCATGATGACGATAACAAGAGCTATCGCGAAAATGATAAGAAAGCTGCCAAGAACGAACTCAAGTATAAGTTTCATTATTTCACCCCCAAAGGCACTAACATCCTTTATATTTTACCACAGAAATCTTGATTTTTCAAGTGGTAAATCAAATATTTTACAAAAATTACGGTCAATAGAGAACGATTATTCCCTTTGCCGGAAGTGTACCGGTGATCTTACCGCCGGAAACAGTAAATTCAGCGTCTGTTACCTTGTCCTTATACGTTCCGTCGGCAAGTACGGACGGAGCGTCAAGCGCGTACTCAGAATCGGCGGAGTTGAGAATAACGGCGCCCTTTGTTCCTCTTTCGATCATCAGAACGTGTCTGTCGTCGCCGTCGGGATTTGAAAGCGTCTCGCCGAGACCTGCCATCTCGTTTCTGAAATGGTTGAGCGCGGTGACGTTCGGGCTCTTGTATCCGTCGTCGCCTGCTTCGCCTATCTTGTTGTTGCCCCACTGATCCTCTGTGCTGGAGCCCGCCGGACGGCTGAAGAACAGCGGCGCACCGCCTGCGCGCGCGGAGATAACTGCCCAGCCGAACTCGATCTCGGACTCCTCGTAATCCTCCCACGAGCCGTCGTTGCAGTAATTGTCGTGAGACTCTACCCACGTTACAAATTTGCTGTCATCGACCTTTGAACTGCCGTAGCTTTCGATATTTGAAACGCTCATGTTGCCGTATGCGGCGCGTCTTATAGCTTCGCCGTAGTTGGAAGCGGTAACGCCCATCATCTCGGCATAAGCGTCGATCCTGTCGTTCTCACCCTGGAGGATCTCGCCGTACTGGAACTCTGCGCCGTTGTCAAGAACGGTCGGCCAGAAATCCGACGCGAAGGTATCTTTATCATCGGGCAGCTCGATGTGCTTTGCCGCGTCAAAACGGAAGCCCGACGCACCGTCCGCGATAACGGTCTTGAGGTAGTTGAGCTCATATTCCTGAACAGCCTTTTCCTGAGTGTTGAGATCATGCAGACCGAGAAGATCGCCCTGAGTTACCTGACGTCTGCTCGAGTAGCTCGTGATCTCACCCGTGTCGTGGAACGGCTCGTCACAGAGATTCTTGATATTATCGGAAACTACGCTCATATCGCTTGAAACGTGGTTGAGCGGAACGTCAACGATGATCTTTAATCCAAGCTCCTTTGCCTTTGCGCACATCGACTTGAACTCTTCCTCGGTACCGAGCTGATAGTTGCCTACAACATAATCAGTCGGCTGATAATGGTAGTACCATTTGCCGTTGCCGTAAAGCTCCATACCGCCGTCCTCGCCGACCTTGCATTCGTTGATCGGTGAAGTCTGTATCGACGTGTAGCCGGCGTCCTTGATCGCCTGGAGATTTTCCGAGATAGTATTGAACGACCAGCTCCACGCGTGCAGGATCGCGCCGTAGTTCATGGCGATCGTGCCGTCGGAATTGATCTGATACGAGCGGTCTGTGTCGTCTGCGGGAGCATTAGTTTGTTCGACCGCTGCCGACGATACTTCTGCCTGCGACGCGGCAG
This sequence comes from uncultured Eubacteriales bacterium, assembly GCA_900313125.1. GTDB lineage: Bacteria > Bacillota > Clostridia > Oscillospirales > Acutalibacteraceae > RUG592. The sequence continues at coordinate 4,179 of OMPZ01000166.1, forward strand.
GCTGAGATGCGGCAGCAGGCTGGCTTGCTACGCCCTCCGGCGCACCGCACGCTGAGAGAGTTACCGCTGAGGTCAGCAGCAGAGCGGCTAAAATGGCAGATGTTCTTTTTTTCATAGTTCACACTTCCTTGTCTGAGTTTTCGTTGTTTTCGTCATCATATTCATCAAAGTACGCAACGCCTTCGTAATAGTCGTCGTACTCATCATTTTTCTTTTCATAAGGCAGACGCGAGTAGACCTCCGCCACCTTATCACGCATCCACAGCGACGGCGTTATCCTCATCGAGTAGCCGCAGCCGTCGTCCATAGCCCAGTCAAACGGCTTTGCCTGCGGAAGTCCGTACACCGACAGCAGCGTCATTATCACGCCGCCGTGAGTAACGATCACCGCGTTGGTATTGCCTGTCTTTATCAGACCGTCTACGATGTCCTGAAAAATATTGCAGATCCTTCTGGTGAAATCGGCTCCGCTCTCCCCTTTGGGCGGCTTTACCGATGTATCGCCGGCAAGCCATTTTTTGAAGTCCTCATTGGAGGACAGGCTGTCTGCCGTTCTGCCTTCCCACTCTCCGAAGCTGCATTCGCGCAGCTCGTTTATGACGATAGGCTTCAACGCGGGATAAATTATCTCGCAGGTTTGCAGGCAGCGTTTCAGCGGGCTTGTGAATACAACAGCCGTTCCGGGATAATCGTATTCCTTGTCGAGCTTTTTCAGCTCCTCAATGCCTTCACGGCTCAGCGGTACGTCCTTCGTGCCGATATAAACGCCCTTGCGTGTGTCCTCACACGCGCCGTGTCTGATAAAATGTATCTGATACGATTTCATGAGATAAAGATCACCATTCTCACTTTACATATTGTAATATTTGTGTTATACTTATAGTAATATCCAAAGAAAGGAATACCGTTATGAACAAAGATTTCCCAAGAATACTCACTCTTCTCAGAGAAGAGCGCGGACTCAGTCAAAAGCAGGTGGCCGCCGACCTCGAAATATCACAGCCGCTTTTATCGCACTATGAAAAGGGCATTCGCGAATGCGGACTTGAATTTGTCGTTCGCGCGGCGGAGTATTACGACGTATCCTGCGATTACATTCTCGGCAGGAGCGCGAACCGCAAAACAGGTCAGATCGTGATATCGGACATTCCCGAACCGGAAGGTACTGCTGCCGCATTGTCGAAAACCAAAAGCGGCATGATAAACGCGCTGAACAAAAAGCTCATTTTCAACTCGCTCAGCATCGTGTTCGACATTCTCGACAAGATCGACAACAAGGGGCTGTCAACGGAATGCGCCGGGTATCTGTCAAGTACAGTCTATATCCTGTTTCGGATACTGTACTCGTCAAACCCGAAAAATACACAGAATATGTTCTCGGTCGCCGAGCACATTTACAAAAGCAAGGCTCACGCTTTGCAGACCATTACGGAAAGCAATGCGGAAAATATCGCAAACGGACTGCCGCTCGTCGAGTACAGAAGCGTAGAGCGAACGAAACGCCCGGAGCTTTCGCCTGAGATCATAGAAGAGGAATACTCCGCACTCTCCAGCTCGCTGTTCAATCTTATACAGAACACCGAAGGAAGGATCAGCGTTTCCAAAAATTAAGAATAATTCAGGTTAAGCACTGGCGAAAAACCAGTGCTTATTTTTGTTTATTCGTCCTCAACGGAGCTTGTCTCTTCGTTTGCTTCTGGGTCTGTATCTGTGTCGGAGGACTTCTTGCGTCTGTCCGTATCTGCCTTTGAAGAGGTATCTGCGCCGAGACTTACCTTTATTTCTATTGTTGAACCATATTCGAGCTTATCGCCGGGGTTGTGAGCGTCGTAGCCTATAACGAGACCCTTCTTGATGGAATCGCTGTATTCAAATGACTGCGATGTGATGAAGCTCTCGTCGCCGAGAAGCTGTGCCGCCTGATCGACCGTCTTTCCCTGAATAACGGGGAGTTCGCGCATTTTTGCTCCCTTACTAACGGTGATGTAGAGCGAGTAGCCCTGTGTCTCCTCCGTGTATGCCTCGGGGAACTGAGACGCGATGTAGCCTTCGGGAACGTCGCTGCTGAACTCCTCTTCAACAGCCTTGAGAAGCTGATAGTCGGAGGTCTTTCCGGCCTTTTCTACTGCTTCCTCGTACTTTACTCCGACAAGGTTAGGTACCGTTACCATTTCGCCGGTAACGCCCTCAGCGTCTGAATCGGAGGAATTTGCAGTCGGCGAGAACATAGCCGCGAACGGGTTGCCCTGCAGCCAGTATGTGCCGATTATAACGAAAAGAACAAGGAATACGATGCAGGAGATAACTCCCGGGAGTATCGAATTACCCGATGATTTTTTCTTCTTGCTCGGGATATTGTCATCGTCATCATCGTCTGCGTCGGGACGGGAAAGCTCCGCCTGGATAGCCTTGACAGAAGGTGCGGCGGAAAGCTTCGCGCGCAGCTCGTCAAACGAGGAGATGCGCTTTTCCTGCTCGAACTGCAAGCCGCCGGCAAGTGCGGAGCGAACGTGAGGAGGAAGTTTTTTGTTTACGTTTGAGCTGATGAGCAGCTTGTTGTCTACCTTACGCTTCTCAACGTCCTCGGGAACGGTTCCCGTGAGCGCGTAGAAAAGCACAGCGGTAAAGCCGTAAATATCTGTGCTCTCGTCGAGCATGGAGAATTTGTCGTACTGTTCGGGAGCGGAGCAGCCCGAAATGAGCATACTTCTGAGGTCTGTACCGACCTTTCTCATATCGGCGATACTGAAATTCTGGAGCTTGAGCTTGCCGGACTCCGTGACCTTGACGTTGCTCGGACCGATACCGTAGTGAGAAATACCGTTTTTATGCATCTCTTCGAGCGTGCTGAGCAGCGGCATGAAAAGGGGCTTTGCCTCCTCCCACTCGAGATGGCCGCCGTTATGTCTGATGTAGTCGGTGAAGGACGAAAGCTCTTCGATCTCTTCAACGACGTATGCCGTGTTGTTTTCGGTAAATATGTCAAGCACATTGCACGTTGCGGAGCAGTCCTTTAAACGAGCAAGCGTTCTGTTGTAATCAAGATATTTGTTCAGCAGTCTTTTGTAAACGGCTGTTTTTTCCGCTTTGACCCTGATCTCATAGCCTTCCTTGCTGCGCGCGCAAAGTCCGTTCGGAAGGAACTCGCGAATGATAACGGGGTTCTCTCTGTGCGCGTCGAAAGCCATATATTTTGTGCTTTCGTTATTGCTTGTCAGCTTTTTTCCGACGATGTATTTGTCGTTTTGAAGCTTTGCGCCAAGCGGCAAAAAAGGAAGGCTCTGACGGATGCTTCTGTCAAAGCCGCAGTTAGGGCATTTCTCTTCTTCGTCCCCAATGAATTTCATACAGCCGTAGCAAATTCTTGACATCTCTTATCACTCCATAAAACCTTATATCGTATATCGATCACACCCGAACAGCCCTCAATCACGCGCGGACTATATCGGAGCTGTGAAAATAGCAAAATATTACATCTTAAAGAATTATATCACATTACACGCAGAGAATACAACATCATAGCTGTTAATAAAGATTACAATGTTGTAACCTATATTTGCCGATGAATTTTTCTGACGACATGAAGATTGAATTATTTTGTATGATATGGTAGAATTATATCGGTGAGTGAACATGGAGCTTAAAGTAGCGACCTATAATATCAGAGCCGGACTGAGCGACGGCTATTTTAAAAAGAAAAACTATTACAAGGCTGCCGAGGTCGTTACCGAGATAAACGCCGACGTTATCTCCCTCAACGAGGTCGGCAAGCGTATTCCCGAGCAGATAAGAGAACACGCCGGATTTTTAGCCGAGCAATGCGGATATAAATACTACCACTTTGCAAAGGCTGCCATGTTTGGTCCGTACCCATACGGAAACGCGCTGCTCAGCAAATACCCTATAGACAGACTGAGCGTGATCCCGGTGAAGAAGTTTATAAATATCCTTCCCGGCATCTACGAGCCGCGCTGCATATTGTCCGCGCAGATCAGACTTGACAAGCCGCTGCGCGTTATCTGTACGCATTTGGGGCTTTTCCCGGACGAACAGCAGCTCGGCATCAGCAAGGTGACAGAGCTGCTCAAAGGCTCGTCTGTGCCGACTGTCTTTATGGGCGACATGAATATCAGCGGCTCAAAGCCGACTATCACGACGAAAATGGGGCTTAATATGCAAGACGCCTGCGTGCTGAGAGAAAGACACCTCAAAACGTACCCGTCAGCCCGCCCCACAAAACGTCTCGACTATATATTTGTGAACGATCCTATTGAAGTCCGCGACGTTTACGTTGTTGACGCGGCGGCGTCGGATCATCTGCCGCTTGTCGCCGAGATCAGTATTTAAGGCAATATAATCTAACCGATACGGGAGATGACCTATCTACAGTATAATTACCATGTTATGTATTCACAGGCTTTTTTATATAATTTGCTTTGGAGTGATGTTAGATGTCTTTATCCGCAAAGGAGAAACAAAAAGGTAAAACGTCTGTAAAAAAAATAATAATAGTTCTGATCGTCATATCGGTGGTTCTTTTCCTGACTTTGTACTTCATTTATCCCCTATACCTTATGTTTTCCAAGCAAAACGTAAAGCTGAAGGAAAAAATGTTTAAAGCCTTATCCGACGGCGATACCGAGACGTTTTCTGCTATGTTTTCTTCCGGGGCTAAGGCTGACCCTGATTATGATGAGAATGTAAAAAAAGTTTTCGATTTAGTCGATGGTGAATTTACAGATGAATCGTGGCGCTGTATACGCAGGACTACTTATGTATCTGAATCGTATGACTTCGATTACGGAAAACTGACCAAGCTTGAATGGCTGTATACATTTGAAAACATTCCTACCGATACGGGAAAGACATACGATTTTTATGTTCGGTACAGCCTTATCAACGATCACGAGCCGCAGTACAAAGGCGTCAGTTATTTTGCCGCGAGTGATGCTGACGATGCCAGCAATGTCATTATGATCGCGGCTGACAAAACGCGGCTGACAAAATAAGTAAAACTTCGTTCCAATGGTAAACAGATCTTCATTCCGATGATCCTGCCGTAAAACACAAAAGAACGCACCTGATCAAGATGCGTCCTTTTCA
>OMPZ01000170.1 GCA_900313125.1 uncultured Eubacteriales bacterium
TTCCCATTCCGAACACAGAAGTTAAGCTCAATTACGCCGAAGATACTTGGGTGGTGACGCCCCGGGAAAATAGGAAGATGCCAACATTTTGTGAGTAGTCGCCCAATAGGGCGGCTGCTTTTTTTTATTTTCACAGAATCTATGTGTAAAATCATTACAAACAATTCAAAATTTGATAATATCTTTGTTGTAGAATGGGTGTTAGTGGAAATTCTGCAAATTATCACGGACAAAATGACCTCAAAGAGGAGTTTTTCGGCATATTTTTCTGTTTGGCAGAAATTTTTTTATAATTTTTAATATTTTTGCCTTGAAAAGGTTGCTTTTTGTTTGAAAATTGTGTATTATTATATATGATAATAGGCTCTTTTTCACAATGTTGGTTACAATATTGAAATAAATGCCGAAAATAATGAACTGATTAAATTTTAGAGATAAAAGAGAGGGATCATACTATGTCCAACAGATTGTTTCAGGGCGTCATCCATCAGATGAGAGACGCTATCGACAGGACTATCGGCGTTATAGACGAAACATCGGTCGTAATTGCCTGCAGCGAGCTTGGAAGGATCGGCGAGGTCAACGACAGCATCACGTCCGAGACGCTCAGCTCGTCGGCTCCGTTCGTTATCAACGGTCAGACCTTTAAGTCGTTCAGCTGCAATTCGCGCTCGGAGTACGCCGTTTTCGTACAGGGCAGCGACGACGCGGCTCAGAAGTACGCTCAGTTACTCGCGGTATCGCTCAGCAGCATCAAGCAGTACTACGACGAGAAGTACGACCGCGGCAACTTCGTCAAGAACGTTATCCTTGACAATATCCTCCCCGGCGACATTTACATAAAGGCGAGGGAGCTTCGCTTCAACAACGAGGTAACGAGAGTATGTATGCTCATCAAGATCACCTCGAAAACCGATATCTCCGCTTACGACGTTATCCAGAATCTTTTCCCCGATAAGACGAAGGACTTCGTTATCAACATCAACGAGACGGATATCGCGCTCGTTAAGGAGGTCAAGTCGGGCATCGACTCGAGAGATCTCGAAAAGCTTGCAAGCTCGATCGTTGACACGCTCTCGAGCGAGTTCTACACACACTGCATCATCGGTATCGGTACGGCAGTCGTTGGCGTGAAGGAGCTTGCGCATTCGTTCAAGGAGGCTCAGGTGGCTCTCGAGGTCAGCAAGGTGTTCGACACCGAGCGCACCATCGCAAGCTACGACAACCTCGGCATCGCGAGACTTGTATATCAGCTCCCGACCACGCTCTGCGAGATGTTCCTCAACGAGGTGTTCAAGAAGGGCTCGATAGATTCTCTCGATCAGGAAACGCTCTTCACTATCCAGAAGTTCTTCGAGAACAACCTCAACGTTTCCGAGACGTCGAGAAAGCTTTTCGTACACAGAAACACGCTTGTGTACAGACTTGAGAAGATCAAAAAGCTCACGGGTCTCGACCTTCGTGAGTTTGAGGACGCTATCGTATTCAAGGTAGCTCTCATGGTCAAGAAATATCTCACCGCAAATCCGGTTAAGTATTAATTTGAAACGGGAATGTAATTTGCTTATCATATTACATTCCCAATTTAATTGAGTGCGAAGTTTTCAAAAATAAGTTACTTTTGAAGATCGAGCGTTCAAAAAGGTGGCGAGTTTACAGCTTTATGATACAATTCAAAAACGTTTCAAAGGTGTATCCAAACGGTACCCACGCATTGAATGATGTGAATATCAACATCGAAAAAGGTGAATTTGTTTTCATCGTAGGTGCATCAGGCGCCGGCAAAAGCACCTTCCTGAAGCTTATCATGAAGGAGGAGGAGCCTTCCTCCGGCACTATCATGATAAACGATACGGACATCACAAAGATGAAAAAGCGCAAGGTGCCCTACCTTCGCAGAACGATGGGCATCGTGTTCCAGGATTTCCGCCTGATAGACAAGATGACGGTCTTTGACAACGTCGCGTTCGCAATGCGCGTTATCGGGGCGCGTCCAAAGGCGGTAAAGAAAAGAGTTCACTACATTCTCGGTCTTGTCGGGCTTAAAGACAAGGCGAAAAACCGCCCGGCGGAGCTTTCCGGCGGCGAACAGCAGCGCGTCAGCCTTGCCCGCGCACTCGTCAACAACCCCACGCTCATCATCGCGGACGAGCCTACGGGAAATATCGACCCGGAGATGTCGTTCGAGATCATCGAGCTGCTCAACGAGATAAACAAGCAGGGCACGACGATCATCGTCGTAACGCACGAGCACGATCTTGTGCAGAAATTCAAAAACAGAGTCATAGAGATACAGGGCGGCGAGATCATCTCCGACAGCGGCGCGCCGGCGGAGAAGGCGGAGGTGCCCATAGAGATATCCGAAGAGGAGCTTGCGGATATCCCCGACGAGATCGCGGAGGAGATACCCGACGTTTCAAACGAGGAGCTAAACCGCGAAACGCTCAAGGCTATTGTAGACGGGGAGGCGGCAGAAGGATGAGAGGCTTCGGATATTTGCTCAAAGAGGGCATCAAGAGCGTCTGGAACAACAGAATGATGTCGGCGGCGTCGATCGGCGTGCTGGTGTCGTGTCTGCTGATAACCGGCTCGGCAATGCTGCTTTCGCTGAACGTCAGCAATGTTGTAGACGAGATCGGCAAGGACAACCAGGTGACGGTATTTCTCAAAGAAAACGTCGACGAGCTTACCGCCGTTCAGATAGTGGGCCCCGAGATCAGGCGGCTCGACAATATACTTTCCTGCGAGTTTTACTCGAAGGATCAGGCGATCGTCGAGTGGGAAGAGGAGCTCGGCCCGCTTTTCGGCGAGCTTCAGGGCGAAGAAAACCCGCTTCCCAACGCGTTCCACGTTTCTATGGTCGATTTGTCGCAGTATAACGACACGGTCGAGAACATCAAGGGCGTAGAGGGCGTAGACGTTATCTCCGACCGCAGCGACGTTGCAA
>OMPZ01000150.1 GCA_900313125.1 uncultured Eubacteriales bacterium
CAAGGGCGAGATATTCGGTCTGCTGGGTCCAAACGGCGCCGGCAAGACCACAACGCTCAGAATGCTCGCAACGCTGATAAAACCCGACAGCGGCAACGCCGTTATCGACGGGTCGAGCATAGTCTCCGCGCCGTCCGAGGTGCGCTCGAAGATCGGCTTTTTAACGTCGGAGGTAAAGCTTGAGGATTTCTTCACGCCGAACTACCTGTTCGACTTTTTCAGCGATCTTCACGGCGTTGAGGAAAGCGTGCGAAACGAGCGCAAGCAGCAGCTTTTTGAAAGATTCGGGATCGACCGCTTCGCCGAGGTGAAGGTGGCAAATCTTTCCACGGGAATGAAGCAGAAGGTCTCGCTCGTTATAGCCATCGCCCACGACCCGGACGTCGTTATTTTCGACGAGCCGACAAACGGTCTCGACGTCATCACAGCGAAGGTCGTGACCGATTTTCTTCTCGAACTGCGCGAAAAGGGCAAGACCGTCATAATATCGACCCACATTTTCAGCCTTATCGAGAAGGTGTGCGACAGGGTCGGCATCATCATCGACGGCAAAATGGTCAAATGCGGCAGCCTTTCCGAGATAACGAGCGACAAGCCGCTTGAGGACGTGTTCTTTGACCTTTACAGAGAAAGGAAGGGTGACGAACTGTGAAAAATGGCGCATTCATCGTTTTCAAGAAGGAGCTTGCACGATTTTTCGGCGACAAAAGGCTCTTTTTCACCTCGGTCATCATGCCGGGACTTATGATATATCTTCTTTACACGCTCATGGGCAACGGCATGACCGCCATGATAAACGACAAGACCTCGTCCTTCAAGGCGGCTGCCGTCAATATGCCGCAGGCTGTAGCCGAGCAATTGGAGGAATACAGCTTTTCGATAACCGGCGCAGACCCTGCCGACCTCGAAAAAACGAAGGAGCGAATAACGTCGGGCGACCTCGCCGTTTACATTTATTTCCCCGACGATTTTGAGGACATCCTCACAAGCTACGGCACGGAGCATTCGGCAGACAGTACTCCAAACGTCGAGATATACTACAACTCCGCCGACATCAATTCGGCTCACGCGTACTCGCAGGTGGTGTCGGTGCTCGACACGCTCGAAAAGCAGGTCAGCAACGTGTTCGACATCAACAACACCGCTGACAGCGAGGAAAGCACCTACGACCTCGCGACAGACGAAGAAACGACAGGCTCGTTCCTCTCGCTGATACTGCCGATGCTGCTTATTACACTAATGTACTCGTCGTGCGTAGCGCTCGCGCCCGAAAGCATCGCAGGCGAGAAGGAGCGCGGAACGATCGCCGCCCTTCTGATAACGCCCACGCCGCGCTCGCAGATAATCATGGGCAAGGTCGGCGCGCTGTCATTAATGGCTCTGCTCGGCGGCTTGTCGAGCTTCCTCGGAACGCTGCTGTCGATACCGACGCTGATGCAGAGCGCAGGCGAGGACGCAGGCGCTATAGACACCGCGGTCTACGGCATGACCGATTATCTGTGGCTTATCGCGCTGATACTCTCGACCGTGCTGCTTTTCATCACGGTGATCTCGATCCTCTCGACTCTCGCGAAGAGCGTAAAGGAAGCGGGAACAATGGTAATGCCGCTGATGCTCGTCGTGCTGATGATGAGTCTCACCTCGATGTACGGCTCGGGCGCTCACGCCGAGCTTTACTGGTACCTTATCCCGATATACAACACCATTCAGGGAATGACCGAGATATTCTCGTTCACGACCTCCGCCGTTCATCTCGTTGTGACGATCTGCGTAAACATCGCGGTCTCCCTCGTGGGAATGTTCGTGCTGACAAAGCTTTTTGACAACGAAAACGTAATGTTCGGCAAATCATGATCTTCATATAGAAACAGCCCGTACCTCGCTTGAAGTACGGGCTGTTATTTATCTGTCCATGACCCTCACGCCGACTACGGTGATATCGTCGTCGCGCGTAAAATGGCTGCCTATCATTGCCTCATCGATTATGTCGTTGACGAGCTGCTGTATGTCGTCGCCCTCGAAGTCGCGCATCATCGCGCCTATCCATTCGTCGCTGACGGCTATCGCGCCGTCCGACACCATGATTATCAGGTCGCCGTCGGAAAGGCTCAGCTCGTCGTGCGTGAGCTTTACGTCGGTCAGAATGCCCGCCGGGAGCGACAGCGGCTCTACCCTGACGATCTTTCCGCTTTTTCGGAAGAACGTCACGGGCGCGCCCGCTTTCATTATCTCCGCGTCGCCCGAAAACAAGTCGAGACTGAGGATATCCGCCGTCGCGAGCGATTCGTCGTCCGACTTAACCATGAGCGCGGAGTTCGCCGCACTGAGCGCCGCGTCAAAGCCAAGCCCCGACCGCACGAGCTTTGATATCACGCTGACAGCCATACTGCCGTCTACAGCCGCTCTGCCGCCCGTGCCCATGCCGTCGCTTATCACCGTGATGAACCTGCCCTGACCGTCGGTGAAATAATTGAAGCTGTCGCCGCAAAGCCTGCCGTCGCCGCATATATGCTGCGCCGTGCCGACCTGCACGTCGAGCAGCGGGCTTTCGCAGAAGGTCACTCTGAGCTTTGCGCCGATCTGAGTCGTTTCCGGCGGACGCATTCTCCGCGAGCAAAGCCGCGACACCTCGTCGGTGAGGTCGGCGCGCTTTAACAGGCGTCGGCTGTCCGAGGGGAGTATCAGCTCCGCCGTCATTCTTCCGCAGGTATCGAGCCTGACGGAACACTCAAGAGGAAATACCCCCTTCGCCTTCAGCATCGCGCAGATCTTCTCGGCGGTGGCGTCGTCGCTCGACTCGTATTTTTCAAACTCAGTCTTCAGCCCGTCAAGTATCTCAGACAGCCCCGAAAACTGCCCGGCAACTACGCCGCGTATCTGCGCCGCGCGCGCCTTTGCAGCGATAAAGCTCTTGTAGCTTTCGTAGTTTTCGTTTACGGAATCCGCCATCTCGCCGCCCTTGCAGCATTTTTTGTTGAAGATCCGCCGAACGTCGGAGGCGTCAACGGCGCTCGCGCTTTTCAGGATAGGCTCGAGCGCAGAGAGACGCTCGACGTTCTTTTCCGCGCCGTCTCGATCGCAAAATGCTCTCATTCCGCAGCGCGTGCAGTTATCCTCGATGCTGCGGCGAAACACCCCGCCGATCTCGTTCGAGTAGTAATCCCCCAGCTTGACCGCGACGGAGTTTACGGCGTCGTTTATCCCGGCGATCGCCTTTGACGCGAGGTCGAGCCGCGCTATCACGCCGCGGCGCAGATCGTCGTTTTCTCCGCTGCGCGTGCGAGGAGTGACGAACAGCGCGATCCTGCCGCCCGCCTCCTTCGGTACGGCGAGAAATATCACGGACGCGATCACCGTTTCGTAAAACGACGCCGCCGTCTGCGCTGTCACGCCGTCCTTGAGCGACGCGACCGCGCTGCACAGCACGAACGCCGCCGCCGAGCCTATCCTGCCGACGTACGAAAACAGCCCCGCCATAAGCCCGCCGAAGGAGTAGCCGAGTGCGACGAACGAATGATCCTTCGTGCCAAGCCCGAACACCACGCCCGCGGCAGTACCGCCGATACAGCCGCCCGCGACCGAACCGTAATACGCGCAGAACATCACCGCCGTCACTGCGAGCACTCTGCCGACAGATATACCTCCTATCGTGAGGGAATTTGCGCACAGCAGAAAAATGCAGCAGCTCATGACGATGCAGGCTATCTCCTGCTGGTCGAAGGTGGCGATCCCCCTGCGCCCGGCGGCAAGCAGCGCCGTTTCACGGAGAAAATACGCGCCCACTCCGGCAAGCATCGCTTCGAGCAGACACATCACGAGCGCCGATCTGCCCTTGCCCATAGCGAGTATCATGACAACGCCGGTACACAAAAGCGGCGCGGCGGCGATAAGCGGCGCGAACAGCCGGCTCGAGCTGACCTTCGTGATATCGTTGAAAAGCCAGCGCAGCGCGAAGATCGTCACTACGGACGCCACGCAGCGAAAGCTCTCGCCGCGAAGGAGCATTATGTAGCCTATCGACGAGCCGAACGCCGCGGCAAACGCGTTTTCATACGGAACTGCTGCCGAATAAGCCGCCCCGAACGGCGCGAAGCTCTCGAACGCCGCCCCGCGCGACACGAGTATCCCGGCGAGGAAATAGATCGCCTGCAGCGCTGCGTTTTTTGAAAGCGCGGCTGAAAATGTCCTGTTTCTCTGAATCGCTCTCATAAACAACTTCCTTTTCTTTGTTTAGCTGCCACTATCCACAACTTAAGCACATATTAAAGTTTTCGCCAAGCCTTTTTTCAAAAGGCTTGCGGAGTTCTAAGGGGCAGCGCCCCTTAGACGCGGCATTAACTAACTATCCTCGCCGTCCCAAGGCGACGCAGTTACTTAAAGTTGTTAACAGTAGTTTGGCGGCAGCTTTTCTCTGTCACCACCGTAATTATAACGTACCCGCAAAAATAAAAATGTCACAGTCGGTTTGTCGTAAATGATGCCTTTCATGTATTTCGTTTTGAAATCCTCGCGCTCGCGGCAGGAATTTGAAGAAACGTTTATTTGACGGGGATTTTTTGTAGTAATCGCGATAAAACGGCTGCGTAAAAAAATAACTAAATTTTCCTAAATATCTTTGTGTATGTTTTTTCCGAAAAAGTGGTATATTTTCTTGCCTACGGCTGTTATACTATATATTAGAGAAAAATTAAACGATACGGTCATCGTTTTGGCTCATTTTCATGGAGAGTGACATCATGGACTTTACGGCACAACAGCTTCAAGAGAACGCGGCATTGTGGAACCACGACGCGGCGGTCGAGCTTGTGCGCGAATGCGAAAGGCTTGCACACGACGCCGAGCCGCTCAAGCTGCACAGCACATTTACGAGAATCGTCACAGAATCGTACTCGAAGGCGATCATCACGACAAAGGAGATACTGACCCTGCTTTACAGCGGCTTCCCCGAGGGCGCAATGGCTCTGTCGCGGATACTGTACGAGTCAATGGTCGTAATGCGCTTTCTGTACAGTCACCGCGACGACGAAGCTCTTCTGCAAAGGTACATAGACGATTTTTACGTCAAGGTCTCGCGTGACAGGGTGAAGTATTACAGCTATATTCTCGAATACTCGCAGGACGAGGAGGAGCTTGAAGAGGCGCAGCGCAACAAGGTCGCCGCACGCAAGGAGCATAACAAATTAAAAGAAAAGTACTCCGAGTTCCTGTCGTACAACAAGCGCGGGAATTATCTGCACGACTACTGGTGGATAGGCGACGTCCTTCAAAGCCGCAGCTTTGGCGCGATACAAAACGAAATGACGCTCGAGAACCTTAAGATACTCTACGTCATCTCCTGCTACCGCGCACACTCGGGCGTTGTAGGCAACGCGGTGCGGTTCGGCACGATGCTTGACGTAAACACGCTCTCGACCTCGGGCAGCCTTGACGGCTTTCAGGTGCCGCTGTGCTTTTCGCTCGTCTGCTTCGGCATACTGTCGGAAACGATGTTTGAATGCGTCTCGGTCGATTGCCGCCACATCACCGACAAGATCGAAGAGCTTATCGCGCCGTTTGAGGATTACCTTTACCGATAGCATTGCGGTCATATCGTTAATTTTATCCTACATATATACCATTTTTTGGCTTAATAAAACTTTAATATAAAATTAGTATAAAAACTTTGAGTTTTCTCTTGAAATTTTACAAATTATTGATATAATATAAATGTAAGGTTTTTTACTCGAGAGGGGCAGTAGTTATGAACAAGTACATCAGAAAACTGGGTTTCCGAGCTTC
>OMPZ01000173.1 GCA_900313125.1 uncultured Eubacteriales bacterium
GAGCCGGCAGGCGAGACTATACTGTCGTATTTCAAGCCCGATGACGCAGCATTGCGAAAATTAGACCGAAAAGATTTAAAGTGTTTTTTGAATATTAGTATTAATATGGTAAAGTATTAAGAATTAATGATGTTTACTATAAGATTTAATGAAAAGAAACAGGGTGATAGATATGAAACCGATCGCTGCAATAGTCGGCAGACCGAACGTCGGCAAATCGACGCTTTTCAACAAGCTTATCGGTCAGCGGCTCTCCATTGTAGACGACACGCCGGGCGTGACGCGCGACCGCCTTTACGGTGAGTGCGAGTGGAGAAACAGAAAATTCACTTTGATAGATACGGGCGGTATAGAGCCCGATTCGGACGATATAATACTTTCGCAAATGCGCCGTCAGGCGGAGATTGCTATCGAGTCGGCAGACGTGATAATCCTCGTTGTCGATCTGAAGTCGGGGCTTATAGCGACCGACGAGGAGGTCGCCGCAATGCTGCAAAAAAGCGGCAGACCCGTCGTACTCTGCGTAAACAAGTGCGACGCTATCGGCGAGCCGGAGCCTGAGTTCTACGAGTTTTACAACCTCGGTCTTGGCGACCCGATCGCCGTTTCGAGCGTTCACGGTCACGGTACGGGCGATCTTCTCGACGCGGTGTTTGAATACTTCCCCGATGAAGAGGACGAAGAGGAGGAGAGCGACACTATCTCCGTTGCCGTTATCGGCAAGCCTAACGCAGGCAAATCGTCGCTTGTAAACTACATTGCCGGTTCGGAGCGCTGTATTGTGTCGGACATCGCGGGAACGACGCGCGATACGATCGACACGCTTATCGAAAACAGCCACGGCAAATTCAACTTTACCGATACGGCAGGGCTGCGCCGAAAGAGCAGAGTTGACGACAACATCGAGAAATACAGTATCCTCCGCGCGAAAATGGCGATCGAGCGCAGCGACGTCTGCGTTATTATGATCGACGCGACGGAGGGCTTTACGGAGCAGGATTCAAAGGTAGCCGGACTTGCCCACGAAGCGGGCAAGGGCTGCATCATCGCCGTAAACAAATGGGACGCCGTTGAGAAGGACGGCAAGACTATGGATCAGATGCGCAAAAAGCTGGAGATAGATTTCTCGTTCATGTCGTATGCGCCGATCATTTTCATTTCGGCGAAAACGGGGCAGCGCGTAGACAAGCTTTTTGAAATGATAAAGCAGGTAGCGGCGTCGGCGACGATGAGGATAAAGACAGGCGTTCTCAACGACATTCTCGCCGAAGCGACAGCAAGAGTTCAGCCACCGACGGACAAGGGCAGACGTCTGAAGATCTTCTACATGACGCAGGCGTCGGTAAAGCCGCCGACGTTCGTATGCTTTGTAAACTCGGCGGACTTGTTCCATTTTTCGTACAAGCGTTACCTTGAGAACCGCATTCGCGACGCGTTCGGACTTATCGGAACGCCCGTTCACTTCGTCGTAAGAGAGCGCGGAGAAAAGAAATAATCTAAAAAAGAGGTTTCAACTATGTTAAGCTTATTCACCGACCCACTGAACATCGTCAAGATCGCTGCCGTTATGGCGATAGCGTATCTGCTCGGCAGTCTGAACATCGCCATCATTGTGACAAAGCTGTTCACAGGCGAGGATATACGCAAGCTCGGCAGCGGCAACGGCGGCTTTACGAACGTAATGCGTTCTGTCGGCACAAAGGCAGGCGTTATCACGTTTATCGGCGATTTTTTGAAGTGCGTGATCGCTGTTGTTATCGGCGGTCTGCTCTTTTCGACGATGAACACCACTCTTGAGACGGCTGAACTTGTGGGCTACGGCAAATATCTCGCCGGAATGTGCTGCTTTCTGGGGCACATTTTCCCGATATACTTCGGCTTCAAGGGCGGTAAGGGCGTTGTGACGGTAGCGGCTCTTCTCGCCGTTATCAACCCGATAATTTTCGGCATTGCGGTCGCGGCGTTTTTGATAATGTTCGTCTGCACGAAGATCGTTTCGATCAGCTCGATAATTTCGGGCGTAGTTATAATCATTTCGACATTCCTTGTGACTTATTTTTACGATTACAAGGCGACGGGCAAATACCCGTTTGAATACGTTGTTACGGTTACGATAATGACGTTTGTTATATGCGGCTCGGTCATAGCCAAGCACCACTCGAACATCGTCCGCCTTATCCACGGCGAGGAGAAAAAGCTCACGCTCAAGAAAAAGGCGAAGGAGGGCGACGCGTAAATGGAATTTCGTGAAATGCGCCGTTTCAAGCAGCAGATCGCAGACAGCGAATGCGCCGAGGTACTGACGAACGAAAAGCGCGGCTTCCTCGCTGTAAACGGCGAGGGCGGCTACCCGTATGCCTTGCCGATAAATTATTACTTTGACGCAGAGACGGGGAATATCTACTTTCACGGCGCGAGATCGGGTCACAAATTCGACGCGCTCAAGCGCGACAGCAAGGCTTGCTTTACGGTCTGCGAACAGGGCGTACAGAAGGACGACTGGTCGTATCACGCGCGTTCCGTGATCGTATTCGGACGCATCAGATTTATTGAAAGCCCGGACGAAGCCGTTACATTTGTGAGAAAAATGGCGTGGAAATACTATCCTTCCGACGCTCACGACGAGATCGAACAGGATATCGCCAAAAACGCCCCTCGTATGCAAATGCTCGAGCTTATCCCCGACCACATCACCGGCAAACTCGTCCACGAAAAATAGCCCGGGCAGTGCCCGGAGACAAATACGCGGTTGTAGGCTGTGCAATGCACGACTTCTTCGCCGCGCGGCTCGGCGCGTCCAACGCGCCTGCTATTTATTTTAAGGCACAACTTTTTTATAGAGAGAAATCTATCGTACTAAACAACACAGCACACACTAAAGTGCGTTAGAGCGATGAAGTTGTTGGGGGGAGATTCTTAAGAGGGGGGTGCCTGCGACTGAAAACCCCCACTTAACGAGCCTTCGCAGGGTCTCC
>OMPZ01000174.1 GCA_900313125.1 uncultured Eubacteriales bacterium
AGGAACTGTGAAGAAATAAATTTTCAATTTATGCGCAGGATGATTTGTTCTGAACAAGGCAAATTTTCGCAGGAATACTGACGTATTTCAAGAGAATTTAACGCAGTTCAGGGCAAATCAGACAAGCAGAAATGAAAGGTTATTGATGAACAGTTCCTTAGGCAGAGCGATACGGATACCGTTATGTATAACGTCTATCACAGCATTTGACATCGGTGTGACCTCGCCGTCGAGAGAGATCGAAAAGCCTTCGCCGGCGTTTATCTCAACATGACGGCATTGCCTGTAGTGGAGGAAGCTTTTGAAGCGCGGGTCGGTCAGGTGAGTACCCTCGGCGTAGTATTTGACGAGCCGCACAAACGTTAAGCGTGACACGGGGTCGGCTACGCAGATATCAAGCAGACCGTCGTTCACCTCTGCCCTCGGCGCGCATTTGTATTTTCCGCCGACGTACCTTCCGTTTGCGACCGTGCAGAGCAGAAATTCGCCGTCGCACATCACGTCGCCGTCGGCGGCTATCACGGCGCGGTTTTTCATCGCGTTCGCAAGACCGAGCACAACGCCCGTGGTGTAAGCGTTTTTTCCGCCTATCAGCTTTTTGGAACGCACCTCGTTCATTTTTGCGGCAACGTATGAGTCAAAGCCGAAATGGCAGATATTTATGCAGTAACGGTCGTTGACCTTCATCAGGTCGATCGCGTATTCCTCCGAGCCGACGAGCGCAGCTATGTCGAGAAATTCCTCTCGGCTGCCAAAGCATTTGATAAAATCGTTGCCGCTGCCGCACGGATAGACGGCAAAGGCTGCCTGCTCAAAGCCGGCGATACCGTTGACGACCTCGTGTATTGTGCCATCGCCGCCGCAGGCATAAAACCTGACAGGCTCGCTGTGTGAACCGAGATATTCACGAATATAACGGACGGCGTCGCCCTTGCCTTTTGTAAGGTAAACATCACAGTCAGCGTCCTTCGGAAGAGAGGAGAGACTGCCGTAAACTGCCTGTGACGCGGCGCCTTGCCCGGAGATCGGATTTACGATAAAAATGTGTTTCATTAAACGTACTCCTTGTACAAACGAGCATTATAGTTCGGTCGCCCGACCAACGGTATTAAGTCAGTCGGGCGCTTTTATTATTATTGATCTATTGATCTGCAAATATGAACTTTGTTTTGTCAGGAAAACATTCACAGCTCCTGAAGCTTTCTTCGGAAGTGCCCTTCGGAATGACGACCTTTGACAATGCGTTACAGAACGCGAAGGCTTCCTTTTCCGTTTCGGGCGTGCTTTGGAAGTCCACGCTTTCAAGACCGCCGCAGAAAGCGAACGCGGCGTCCTTCAGGATCTCGAGCGTCTCGGTGAGTGTGACCTTTTTGAGCGAAACACAGGAGTAAAACGCGGCTCTGCCGATCGTTTTCACGCTGCCGAGATCTGCCCGAGAGAGAGACGAACAGCCCATGAACATAAAGTCGTTCAGCGTTGTCAGGCTGTCGGGGAGCGCGACGGAAACAAGAGAGCTGCAATACGAGAATGCCGCGTCGCCGACCGACGAGATGCCCTCGGGAAGCTTTACGCTCGCAAGCGAGGTGCATTGATAGAACGCGTTGCTGCCTATCCTTTTCACGCTGTCGGGAAAAGCAACGCTTTGCAAAGCTTCGCAGAACTCGAACGCCGCGTTGCCGATGCTCTCCACACCGTCGGGCAGGTCGATCCTTTCGAGCGACTCGCATTTGAAGAACGCGCCCTCGCGTATATCCTTGACAGTTGCAGGCAGCGTTACCTCACAAAGCTGTGAACAGCCGCCAAACGCACACGCCCCGATCACGGTCACGCCCTCGGGAATGACCACGCTTGTGAGCGGCTCGTACATAAAGAACGCGTTCTCGCCTATCTCCTTTACGTCGTCGGGAATGGTCACAGCCGAATCGCTGCCCTTATAGCGAATGAGAATGCCGCTTTTTACGACAAAATCGCCGGGGTGATCCGAAAGCCACGGCGTGCCTTCAAAGGCGAAGCCGCCCAAGCTTTGCAAACTTTCGGGAATATTTACATTATTGAGCTTTGAACAGCGGAAGAACGCGCCGTCGCGTATCGCCGTCAGCCCTTCGGGAAGATCGGCGCAAAGCAGCGAACCACAGTTCAGGAAGGCGTACTCTTCTATCACCTCAAGCCCCTTTGACAGCTCCGCCGTAACGAGCGAGGTGCAGTTTTCAAACGTCCTCATGCGTATTCTCTTTACGCTGCCGGGGATAGCGACGCTTTTCAGCGTGGTGCAGTTGGCGAACGCGCCTATGCCGAGCTCGCTCACGCTGTCGGGTATCTCTACCGAATCGAGCGAGGTGCAGGCGTAGAACGCTCCGCGCCCGATCTTCTCAACGCCCTTCGATATGGTCAGCTCTTTTATCGACGTACAGCCGCTGAACGCGTGATCGGCTATCGCCGTAACGCTGCCGGGGATCGTGAGCTTCTCGTCCAAGCCGTTATAGCATATCAGAATGTTGTTTTTTATCACAAGATCCTCGGGATAGTTATCGAGCCACGGCGTACCCTCGAAGGCGTAGGCACCGAAAAACCCGACGCTGTCGGGGATAGTCACGCTGCTCACAGCCGAAAGACCGCGGAAGGTGCATGACGCTATCGCTTTTACGCCGTCGGGGATATCGACATCGCCGCCTTCGCCGTTATATCGGATAAGCGTGCCGCCCGCCGTAACAAATTCTTCGGTGCGGTTTTCAAGCCACGGCGTGCCCTCGAAGGCGTAGCCGCCGATAACAATAAAGCTGGGCAGAGTCACGCTTTCAAGCGACGAACAGCCGCTAAACGCCGAATCGCCTATCAGCGAAACGCTGTCGGGGATAGTCACATGAGAAAGTGACTGACAGCCGCTGAACGAATAAGGCCAGATCTCCGTCACGCCGCGCGGTATATAAACGCTCTCAAGCGAGATGCAGTCCTTGAACGCACCTTGACCTATTATATTAACTTCATCGGGAATTATTGCTTTCGTCTCGCCGTTTTCGGGCAGCCATCGCCTTAATGTCCCGCTTCTTATCTCGAAGCTCATAAAATGTCCTCCTTAGAACATCAATATACATTCATATTTTACCATACCTTTTCCAAAAATTTGTATCTTTTATGTTAATTTTTGACTATATTTTCAAAAAACGAGTATTATCTCCGCAAAGACAAAAAAGGCCGCGGCAGCCGCAAAGCCACCGCGGTATATTGCTGTCAGCAGATCATAGACCGACAAGACAATTTTTTATTCTTTCCATCGCTTCCTTCGTAGATTCGAACGACGCAAACGAGGTGAAGCGCATACAGCCCTTGCCGCACTCGCCAAAGCCCTCGCCGGGCGTTGCAACTACGTTGGCGTTCTCAAGAAGGTAGTCGAAGAACTCCCAGCTTTCCATGCCGTTCGGGCAGGTTATCCAGACATACGGCGAATTTTTGCCGCCCGTGTACTCGATCTGAAGCTCCTCCATCGTCTGCATTATGGCTGACGCGTTGCGCTTGTAGTACTCGATGTTTTGACGCGTCTGCTTTATGCCTTCGGGTGAAAAGACAGCCTCTGCCGCGCGCTGCACGGGATATGAAACGCCGTTGAACTTCGACGACTGACGGCGGTACCACAGCTTGCCGATGTTGTGACCGTCGCGCTCAAGCTCCTTCGGTATCACGGTGTAGCCGCAGCGCATACCCGTAAAGCCTGCAGTTTTTGAAAGCGAGCAAAACTCGATCGCGCATTTTCTCGCGCCGTCGATCGCAAATATGCTGCGCGGTCTGTCGTCGGAGATGAACGCTTCGTACGCGCTGTCGTAAAGGATAACGGCGTCGTTCTCCAGAGCGTATTCTATCCATTCCACGAGCTGCTGCGCCGTATAAGCCGCGCCCGTCGGGTTGTTCGGCGAGCAAAGGTAGATGATATCGGCGCGAACGCTCTTGTCGGGCATAGCGCAGAAGCCGTTCTCCTTCGTCGAGGGCGCGTAAACGATCTTTCTGCCC
>OMPZ01000176.1 GCA_900313125.1 uncultured Eubacteriales bacterium
AACGCGCCTACTTTATTTATGGCGCGGAACAGAAGCTGTTTTAACGCAAAAGTTCGGCGGAATTGCCCGGCGGCACTTGCAGCCCGCGTGCCGCCCCCCCGGGCGTCACATAAGTATTATCACGGCGGCGGCTCCGATGTACACCGGCAGCGCGAGCGCGACCTTTGAGTCCTTCTTCTCGCTCTCTCTTGCCTGACTGATATACACGTCGAGCGTCGTTTCCATGTCGGACAGCAGCTTTTTCGCGCTGTCGATGTCGCTCTCGCCTATCGCGGCGAACGTCTCTGTCAGAAAGCCGCGCTCCTCCGCCTTCAGCAGGCGCGTCACACACTCAGACGAGAACGCCTTCCCCACGCTTTCGCGCGCCGACGCGCCCTTCGCCATTTCTTCGCGAATGGTATCCGTAAGCTGCGAGATCGGGTATTCGTTTTCGTCGTCGAACAGCCGGGAGAACTCCGGCATGAACAGCGTAAGCTTGCGGTCGAGCCGGCACACGAGCATTTTCACGGCGCAGAGCATATTCACACGCTCGCGCAGCTTGAGCACCGCCGACGCGCCCACGAGCAGCGACGACAGGAATATCATCATCAGACCTATCGTTTTGAACATTTCAAATCTCCCCGGGCGCACAGATCTTTGATATTCTCGGCGGTAAGCTGCCGTCGAGAAAGATAACGCTTTGAAACGCGCCTGTTTTCAGCAGAGCTTTGACATTCGCCGAGTCTGCGGCTTCCTCTGCGCTGCCGCAGTGCGACGTGGCGATAACGCTGACGCCGCAGTTAAGCGCGTCGCAGATGCCGCTAAGCCCCTCGCCCGTCAGCTCGTCGCAGATGATATACTCGGGCGACATAGTGCGCACGGCAAGCTCGACCGCAGTTTTTTTCGGGTAGCCGCTGTAAATATCGGACAGCCCGACGTCAAAGCCCGGTCTGCCGGAAAAACACGCGGCGATCTCGTACCGCTCGTCGATCACGCATACCTTCCCGAGCTTTTCAAGCGAGAGCGTTCTCGCCAGGTCTCTCAGCAGCGTAGTTTTCCCCGATGACGGAGCGCCGCAGATAAGCGCGCCGCGTCTGAGGTCTGTGGCGTCTGTTACGCACCGCGAGCAGCCGGGGAACTCCTTCGCCGCACGGATATTCAGGCTCGTTACGTCGCATACGGAGGTGACCTCGCCGCCCGACACGACAGCCGCGCCGCACACGCCGACCCTGTGACCGCCCGCAAGCGTAATAAAGCCGCGGCTCATGCTTCCGATATGCTTGTACACGGAATATGCGCAGAGCTTGACAAAGCCGTTTTTCAGCTCGTCGAACGATATCCTGAGAAGGTCGGCGGAGCAGTCCGAAGTCAACTCGCCGTTTGAAGCGACGAAGTACGGCGTATTGAGAAGGTACGCGACGACGGGCTTGTCCGCCCTTATCCTCAGCTCGGAGAGCGTATCGAAGTATCTGTCAGAAGCATTGGCGAGCGTCTCCCCGAAGCAGACGGCAGCCCTTCGGAACGCGTTGTCCATGCGATCACCTCTACTGCACAATGTCATAAAATCAAGTTTTTGTCTCAGTCGGCGCTGCCGACAGCTCCCCTTTCGGGAGAGCCTATACGGATAAACTGCGGATAGCGGTATTAGATTATATGCAAAAGAGCGCAAAAAAAGAACAGGCAGCGTGTGCCTGTTCGTGGTCTGTCATTTACCGATCATTTCAAAAAGCTGTTCTTCCGTTATCACGGTGATGCCGAGCTTTTCGGCTTTTTCGAGCTTGCTGCCTGCCGCTTCGCCCGCGAGAACGTAGTCGGTCTTTTTCGAGACGGACGACACGACCTTGCCGCCGTTGTCCTCGATGATCTTCGACGCCTGACTGCGCTTGAGCGTGGGGAGAGTTCCCGTGAGAACAAAGCTCTTGCCGTCGAAAACGCCGCTTTTCGTCTGCGTTACAGGCTCGGTGAGGTCAAGCCCCAGCGATTTGAACTCCGAGATAAGCTCCTTTGTTTTCGGAAGGCTGAAGTATTCCGCTATGCTCTCCGCCATGATCGAACCGATGCCGTCGATCTGTGTGAGCGTTTCACGGTCGGCGTTCATCAGCTCGTCGATAGTCGGGTATTTCGAGCAGATAAGGCGAGCCGCCTTCTGACCCACCATGCGGATACCGAGACCCGTCACAAGACGTGAAAGGTCGTTCTGCTTTGACTTTTCGACAGCGGCGATGATATTTGCGGCGGACTGGTCGCCCATTCGCTCAAGCGGGCTGATGTCCTCGACGGTGAGCTTGTAGAGGTCGGCAGGCGAATGAACGAGCCCGTTTTCCGATAGCAGCTCGAGCACCGCGGGTCCAAGCCCGTCGATATCCATAGCGTCGCGCGAGACGAAGTGGATAAGGTTTCGCATAAGCTGCGCCGGGCACATCGTGTTCGTACAGCGAACGGCGGCGTCACCCTCGGCGCGCGTAACGGGCGAGCCGCACGACGGACAGACCTTCGGCATTTCAAAGGCGACGGTATTCTCGCCGCGGCGGCTGAGCGATACGACCTCGGGAATGATCTCCCCAGCCTTGCGGAGTATCACCTCGTCGCCGATGCGGATATCCTTCTCCTTGATGAAATCCTCGTTGTGGAGAGTTGCGCGGCTGACTGTCGTGCCGGCGAGGAGTATCGGGTCAAAAATGCCCGTGGGAGTGAGCACGCCTGTCCTGCCGACGTTGATCTCGATATCGCGCAGGATCGTCGCCTTTTCCTCGGGAGGATACTTGAAGGCTTCCGCCCAGCGCGGGAATTTCGCCGTGCTGCCGAGCTCCTCACGCTGAGTCAGATCATCGACCTTGACGACCGCGCCGTCTATCGGGAAATCGAACTCGCCGCGCATATTGCCTATATGGTCTATCGCGGAGATGACGTCCTCGATATCGGAAAACCTCTCGTAATACGGCGACGTTGGGAAACCAAGCTCGGCGAGGTATTCTATCGCCTGCTTGTGCGACGTTATCTCCTCGCCCTCGATCTGCTGGATATTGAACACGAAGATACTCAGCTCACGCTGCGCCGTGATCCTGCTGTCCTTCTGACGCAGCGCGCCGGCGGCGGCGTTTCGCGGATTCTTTGCGGGCTTTTCGCCGCGTTCCTCCTGAAATTTGAGCAGACGCTCAAAGCTTGCGTCGGACATATAGACCTCGCCCCTGACCTCAAGGTACGGTACGGGCTTAGAAAGGCGCATCGGCAGCGTTTTTATTGTTTTGAGGTTCTCGGTGATGTCCTCGCCTACCCTGCCGTCGCCGCGCGTCGAGCCCCTGACGAACATTCCGCCGCGGTACTCTGCGGAAACGGACAAGCCGTCGAACTTCGGCTCGACAACGTACTCCACCGCTCCTACCGCGTTGACAACGCGGCTGTTGAAATCGCGCAGCTCATCGAACGAGAACGAATCGTGAAGCGACTCCATCGGCACGGTGTGCTCGACGGGAGAGAACTTCTCGGCGCGTTCGCCGCCGACACGGCGCGTCGGAGAATCCTCCTT
>OMPZ01000179.1 GCA_900313125.1 uncultured Eubacteriales bacterium
ATTCACCGAAAAAGCCCTTCGGAAGCCTGTGGAGGACGGTTTCCGAAGGGTGAAGTTCTTTCGGAGACTCTCCTTCATAAATTCTATGAAAGGAGAAAAATAATATGTCATCTAAGAACAACAATAAGCTCAATGTCCCCGAGGCAAGAGAGGCTATGGACCGTTTCAAGATGGAGTGCGCAAACGAAGTAGGCGTGAACCTCAAGGAAGGATATAACGGCGAGCTCACATCGAGACAGGCGGGTTCCGTAGGCGGTCAGATGGTCAAGAAGATGATCGAAAGCTACGAGCAGTCCATGAAGTAATAAAGCCCCGGCTTATACTAATCTCTAACTAAAACCTTAAAAAGATTTTTGAGGATAATTCTCCGAGGACAAGGAAGAGTCCGCAGTAATACTGTCGTATTTCAAGGACGATGACGCAGTACTCGGGGAATTAGACCGAAAAGATTTAAAGTGTTTTATTAGAGTTTAGAATTAATATTACCCTGAATAATACCGCGTCTGCGTTTTACGGACACGGATAATAACGACAGACCGAAACGTGATGCGTTCCGGTCTGTTTATCTTTTTTGCTGTATCGTGTATTTGCCGTTGATACTGCGGTAGAGTGCCGCCGCGTCTTTCAGATCGACCGTGCCGTCGGGGAATACGTCCGCCGCCGTGAGGTACGCGCCGTTAAGCGCTGCCGTGCCGAGAATGTGATCTTCAAGCTGCTTTACATCGCGGCTGTTTATGCTGCCCTCGCCCGTCACGTCGCCAAACACCACAGCAGTACAGCCTCCATCTCCGGGAAATACGACGTTCAGCCCCGTGCCTATCACGCCGCTTGACTTTTCCGCGCCGTTTTGAGCGTAAAACCTTGCGTCTGCGCCGACGGCTTTTCTGAATGCCGCGACGGTCGTGCCCGGCTCGATCCCGGTAACGAGACGGTTTTGAGTGTCGATAATGTAATCGTGCGAGTTTCCGGGTGCAATTGCCGAGGACGTTTCGCTCTCGATCCTTTCGTAGATATCGTCGGCAGAAAAGATCTCTGCGTCAACGCCGCTGCCGCGGGGAGTAAAGCAGCCGCAGACATTCCCGTTTCCGCAAATGAACGAGCCTTCTTCGGCGGGGCAAAGCTCCACTTTGTCGGAGCCGTTCACAGCCGTGAGGTATCCGCCCGTTCTGCCGACGAGCCAGTCGCCTGCGCGTGCTGCTCCGTGAGTCGGGTCGAAGCCGTCGAAAACTATACTCTCTCCGTCGGCTGTATAAATTGTCGAATCGTCGGCGGCAAAGCCGTCGGAAAGCGGATAGACGCGCTCGGTGTATATCGGCAGTCTGACCTCGCTTTCGCCGGAAATGACGATCAGCCCGTTTGAGGTCGCGCAGTAAACATAATAACCGTCGGGCGACGACGTCAGCGAGTAGCCCTTCGCTTTGAGCGGTATCTCGCGTTCAAACAGAAAATCTGACGAATACACCAGCACAGACGACGGCGTCATCATATAAAAACGCTCGCCGTCGAACGCAAATGTGCAGTCCTGACGCGGCGAGACATTGTTGATCGTTCCGGCAACGGTAACGCCGGAATAATGATCGTATATTCTTATCGTTACATAAAGCATAGGCGCGCCGTTTTCAATAGCGGCGCCGTTTTGGAAGAAACAGAATTTCCCGTCGTGATACGCGAAGGGTACGCCCTCGCTATCTATTCCGGGCATCACGTTATTATTAGCGAAATTTTTGTCAATTTCTGTCACATTGTACATATTGTTTTTACTGCTTAAAATGAGAAAATTTTCGTCATTACCGTCATAAACGCCGAGTACGCTGCCTATATCGTCAAGATACGAAGCGGCGCTGCTTTTCGGGGCGAAAATAAAGGCGGCGGCAAACGAAAGCAGAACTGACAAAATGATAACGCGGCGGCGCATTTTACCGATATTTCTCGGCAGCGGCTACAGCCAAGCGGTCGCAGCGCTCGTTTTCGGGGTGACCGTTATGCCCTCTGACCCATACGAACTTCACGCTGTGGCGCTCAAGCAGCGCCAGCATCTCGATCCACAGGTCGGTATTGGGAACGGCCTCGCCTTTTTTTACCCAGTTCTTCGCTTTCCAGTTGTATACCCAGCCATTGTTCACCGAATTGCAGACATACTGCGAGTCGCTGTACAGCGTAACGCCGCACGGCTCCTTGAGACATTTCAAGGCTTCGATAACGGCAAGCATTTCCATACGGTTGTTTGTGGTATGGGGCTGACCGCCGCTTATCTCTTTTTCGGCAGTACCGTAGCGCAGCACAGCCCCCCAGCCGCCCGGTCCGGGGTTGCCCTTACACGCGCCGTCGGTGAAGATCTCTACATTTTTCATTTTCTTCCCTCCGGAATTATTGCTTATAATTTTACCATATTTTTGAGCTGTTTACAATAGCAGGAAATAAAAAAATCCGCCGAAAGCGATAATCTGCTTTCGGCGGTCATGGTTTATCGTTTGATTCAGCGGTCAACAAAGCCCCTGAGCTTCATATATTCGCAGATGAGTTCGACAGACGCGTCTATTCCGAGCTTGCCGCTGTCTACGGTCAGGTCGCTGGAGTTTACCTCGCCCCAGCGCTTGTCGAGCGAATAGAAGTTGTAGAACGACGCGCGCTTTTTGTCGGTCTTGATTATGCGCTCGCGGGCCTTGTCGGCTGACAGACCGTCGCGCTCCTTTACGCGCGCTATCTTCGTCTCCATGTCGGCATGGATAAACACCGAGACCATGTTCGGGTCGTCGCTCAGGATAGAGTCGGCACAGCGTCCGATTATAACGCACGAGCCTTCCGCGGCGATCTTCTTGATCGTTTCGACCTGAGCCTGGAACACCTTCTGGTTTATCGGCACCTCGGTGAACGACATCGGGTACGCGTCCATTGCGAGTGAAAAGAGCAGGCTCTTCGACGGCATTTCGTCGTAATACTCAACGAGGCTTTTTGACATTCCGCTGTCCTGCGCGATCTTTGACAAAAGCTCCTTGTCGTAAAACTTAACGCCGAGCTTTTCTGCGAGCTTGCGCCCGATCTCGTGGCCGCCGCTGCCGTACTGCCTGCTGACTGCGATCACAAATTTCTTACTCATAAAAACACGCTCCTTTGCCCTATTATTGATTTTATTTTACCATAGTTTCTGCACATTTTCAAGTAAAATTCGTGTAATTTATGAATAATTTTTGTTTATATAGTCACACAGGCTGTTCACACGGGGTCGCCGATAAACATAACCTCGTCGGTGAAAACGCTCGACGTTATAAACTCAACATCAGGGAATTCAGCCGCAAGACGCTCGCCGAGCGGCTTTATTACGACGTCCTCGCTTCTGTAGTGACCGAGGGTAAAGACGCTTATTCCGGCTTCGTTTGCAAAAAGCAGTTCGTGGTGCTTTATCTCGCCGGTGATAAACGCGTCGCAGCCCTCCTTAGCGGCGGAGAATATCTCGCTGCCGCCGCCGCCCGAGCACAGCCCGACTTTGCTTATCATGCCGCTGCCCGGCGTGTACGAAAAGCCGCTTAATTTGAGACGATCCTTGAGCGTCTCGGCAAACTGACGCGCCGTAACGGGCTGCTCGACCTTTGCGACAAACAAAAGCTCGTTTGAAGGGCTCGCCTCGCAGCCTACAAGACCCGACGCCTTCGCAAGCGCGGTATTCACGCCGAAAACGGGCGATTTATCGAGGTTCGTGTGCGCGCACAGGCACGAAAGCCCGAGAGCTGCCGCGCGGTAAACGGGGCTGTCTGAAAGAACGCGCTTTATCCCGCCGAAAATGACAGGGTGATGACTGATGATAAGCTGAGCGCCCAACGCGTGAGCCTCGTCTGCAACGCCGTTCGTGATGTCGAGCGAAAGCAGCGCCTTTGTCACCTGCGCGTTCTTGTCGCCGACGAGTATGCCTACGTTGTCCCATTCCTCTGCGCTGTCGAACGGGGCAAAGCTGTCGATATAGCTGTAAATGTCTTTAACGGTCGTCATGGATATCAACTCCGAATCTGTTTTTTATTTCTGCGATGACCTCGTCGTAGGGTGTCGTGTCGCCGCCGCCAAGGGAAACACCGCGCCTTTTTTTCACAAGCTTTGAAAGAATGTTCTGCATATAGTCGCGCGCAAGGCTGCCGTCGTTTTCAAGCTTACCGATATAGCAAAACGGCATCGAGGGAGTGAATGCATTTCCCGTATAAGCCGCGTGGATAACGGTGTAGCTTTTGCCGCCGTGGGCGCAGGGCGTTTCGCTCAGCAGCTCAAAGCCGTTTTCGCTGAGGTACTGCCTGAGAGTATGCGCCTTCGTCATGGGCTGGAGGATCAGGCGTTTTTCCGGGTCTTTGAGCCACGGCGCGCGGCCGATGATATCGCAGATAAGCTCGCCGCCCATGCCCGCCATGACGATATCGTCCGCTTCGTTTGCGGATATGCCGTCGAGGCCGTTGCACAGTCTCGTTGAAACGATATCGGCGCAGTCGTACCTTTCGATATTTTCCGCGCCCGATGCAAGGGGCTTTTCGCGCACGTCCGATGCGACCGCCGAGCTGATGACGCCGTTTTTTGCGAGCCATACGGGCAGGTAGGCGTGGTCTGTACCGACGTCCGCAAGCCTTGCGCCCTGCCTTACAAGCCCCGCGCACACAGACAGTCTGCCGTCAAGTGAAAAAAGCGTTGACAAATCTATCCCTCCGAAATTTACCTTATATATCTTATTATAACTCATACAACAAAAAAGTCAAATTTCGCGCGTCCAAGCGGGATTTGACAAAATCGGGCGGGTGATGTATAATTAGGTCACTATGCTGTTCTACATTAATAATGAAAGGATATGAACGTTTTGGAAAACAAAAACATCATGATAATGGATCATCCGCTTATCAAACACAAAATATCTCTGCTCAGAGATAAAAACACAGGTACGGGCGAGTTCAGAAGTCTCGTTGAAGAGATCGCAATGCTCATGGCGTATGAGTCGCTGAGAAACCTTCCCCTTGAGGACACAGAGATCGAAACACCGATCGAGAAGTGTACCGTGCCGATGGTGTCGGGCAAGAAGCTCGCTATCGTACCGATACTTCGCGCAGGTCTCGGCATGGTCAGCGGTATCCTCAACCTCGTTCCTACAGCAAAGGTCGGTCATATCGGTCTTTGCAGAAATGAGGAAACTCATCTTCCCCAGCAGTATTACTGCAAGCTGCCCAGCAACCTTGACCAGCGCGAGGTCATTTTGCTCGACCCGATGCTCGCTACAGGCGGCTCGGCTGCCGCTGCCGTCGATCTTATCAAGGCGCAGGGCTGCAGCAACATCAAGTTTATGTGTATCATAGCCGCTCCCGAGGGTCTCGAGGTGCTTTCAAAGGCTCACCCCGATATCGATATCTACTGCGGCAGTCTCGACCGCTGCCTCAATGAGGACGCGTACATCTGCCCCGGTCTCGGCGACGCGGGCGACAGGATCTTCGGTACAAAATGATCTTCTGTTGCAGTTCGGATTCTTTTTTCGATTATTATTATAGAGATATTTTCAGAAAGGGATAATAACAATGCACAAAAGCTTTTCATTCGGCTCTGTAGTTAAAAGAGCACTCTGTACCGTTCTTTCGGCAGGGATCATCACAGCCTGCGCCGTTACGGGCTACGCCGACGACAGCCGCCTTACGGGCGACGTTGACAACGACGGTCAGCTCACCAGCAACGACGCGCTCATGATACTTCGCCACTCTGTCAACCTCACTAAGCTTGAAGGCGAAAGTCTCGCCTGCGCCGATGTTGACAACGACGGCGAGATCACAAGCAACGACGCCGTTCTCGTTCTGCTCGCTTATGTCGGCAGCGTTGAGCCTAAGCTCAATTTCCCGACGGAGTACACGGCTTGCTGCGGCGACAGACTCGACCTCAAAGCAACGATGGAACCCGCCGACGCGTTTAGCGACGTCACGTTTGAATACCTCGTTGGTATGCAGAAGTCGGACGACGGCATAAAGGATTCCGACGGCGAAGCATACAATGTTCTCGACATCACCAACACCGGCAGGATCAAGGCGTTCCACCCGGGTACGGCTACGATCAAGGTCGTAGCGTCGAACGGCATGAGAGCCGTATGCACCGTGACCGTCAAGGATATGGTGACCGTCAAAACGATATCTTCGGGCGATAAGTCGCTCAAGATCACGACCCACATGATGACAAACAACGACTGCTATAACGAGACAGATGATTTTGAAAAATACGACGGCGTAGTCGTTCACTCAACGGCTACCCCGGGCGTTATGGCATCTACATGGTACAACGCTTGGAACCACCCGAATACCGACGCGGCTGTTCACTCATTCCTCGACAACAACGGCGTTTACAATTACCTGCCGCTCGATCAGACGGCATGGCACGCAGGTCAGCCGGCTAACAAAACATACCTTGATTTCGAGATCTGCGAACCGAGCGGTTTCTACTACTCGGGCAACACAGTAACGGGCTACAACGCAGCCGCTCAGACTCCTTACTTCAACGCAATCTGGGATAACGCGACGCTTTATACGGCTTATTTCTGCCAGCTTTACGGTATGACTGCCGATCAGGTAATCAGCCACGGCGAGGCAGGACGTTCCGGTATCGGTACAGCTCACGGCGACCCCGACCACTGGTTCGTTTTCCACAATAAGGATATGGATGATTTCAGAGCGGACGTCGCTAAGATCCTCAAGCAAGGCGTCACCGAAACAGAGAGAACTATCGTAAGCAGCGGCATGGCAGCTTCCGGCTCTACCGAGGAGATCGACGAGAGCGCATTCGACGGTATCTTCGCAGTTTGGGACGACAGCGACTGGAGATAATACAAAAATATTCAAACATAACAATGCATCTTCCTTTCGGGAGGTGCATTTTTTTATGAGATATCCTCTTCTTCCTCTTGTATGAAATTCAGACCGTCCGATAAGATAGGCGACGGCGCGGCTATGTCCTCCTCACATATATAACGCACTTCATATAAGTACGCGCTGTTGTTCTCGGACATTTCCGTCGTTCTGGAGACGATATTTTTGTCGGAGAATTTGAACAGCTCGCGCAGCAGCATTTTGTTTTTCATAAGGATTTCGGCTGTATCTTTATCCACCTTTACAGTCTTGACCTTGTACGGGTAGATATCCTCACGGATAAGCGAAAGGCTTGCCCGCTCGCCCATAAACGACGCCTGCTGTTCGGAGTACATCGAAACGTGATCAGCGGGCGCGGTGCAAAAGGTCAGCGGTATGACTGCGCCGAACAGCCGAGCGCTGCACCTTGACGAGGGCTGCTCGTCACATTCGGCGATACGGCACTCTTTCGGCACGCTGATGCGCTCAAGATACCGCGTTTTTGCGATAACAACGCCGTCGGCACGCGTAAACCTCACGCCGCCAAGCTCTGTCTGTACAACGCCCGAAATAAGCAGGTCGCCCTCTGTAACGCCGTCGCCTGCCGCAACGTTCACGGCGCCGCTGTATGCGTCTGCGCGTATCACCTGCCCGTCGGCGCGCGCCGTCATATTGCGCGGCGCGGTGTCGTTCGTTTCGGGCAGCTCCTTTTCCGTCGCGTTGACCTCGCCGCGGCTGCCATCGGCGTTTATCGTCATCCACGAAAGATTTCCAAATTCGAGCATCGCGGTCGTCTGCATTCGCTTTAAGCTTTCAAAATCACCGCGCACTCCCTCATAAATTCCGACGCGGTGAAGTATATCCTTCGCCGCGGTCTGGCTTATCGTATCGAACTCGCAGATATCTACCGTCCAGATATACATTGAAAGCAGCTTGAATATCAGCAGAAAGCACGCAAAGCCCACGGCAAGACCCGAACGCTTTTTATTCCGCTCGGCAAAAAACGGTACGCCCCTCTTTTTAACGATGTGGACGCGCTGCGATGTTCTTCGGCACAGATCCTGCACGAGCGGATATTCAGCGCAGCTTGTGCAGCAGACGATCTCTCCGCCGACGCTTCTGATATCCCAGACGTTTATGCCGTTTTTGATAAGCTTATTTACAAACGACCCGGGGCGGCTGCCCGATATCCTGAAACGAACGTACCCCGTCAGGAAACGTATGATAGCTACCATGTCAGCATTTGCCTCCAAATTCCACGCTTTTTATCTCGCCTGCTATAACGATAGTGTGCAGGCTCATGTAACGTATACTCAGGTCGCAGCCGATGACCGTCATCAATAGGCTGCCCGCCTTAAAGCTTACCGACAGCTCGGAGTATTCCTCTATCCCCTTGAAGCCGTCTACCGTTATCTCCTTGTTGCCCGTCAAGGCGATGACAGGCATAGACGCGAGTATCTCCGGCGTGAGCTTTTCACATTTATTCATAATGCCCTCCCTTCCGCATTGCAATAATGCTCCTTACCGCACATTATATGCACGACATTTGATGAATAATTCACGGTATTATTCAAAACCTCGCCGCATAGAATTTTACACTGATAACATGAAAGGAAGTTTAGTCAATGCAGGGAAGCTTGTATACAACTAAAAGATCGGATATTTTCACCTTTACGACCGTGACGGCGCTGTTTTTTGCGGCTTGCTTTGCCGCGCTTTATCTGCCGTCTCAGGCGGCGGGCGGAGTGCGTTCGGGCGTGCAGTACTCGTTAAACGTGCTTTTGCCGTCGCTGTTCCCGTTTATGTTCCTGTCGGCGTTTGCAAGCGAATACGGTATCTCGTCGCGTCTCGGGCGGCTGTTTGCGCCGTTTACGCAGGGGGTGCTCTATCTGCCCGGCGACGCCGGAGTAACGGTGCTGCTGAGCCTTGTCGGCGGCTACCCCGTCGGCGCGGTGGGGATATCCTCGCTGCTGAGACACAAAAAGATAACTCAAAAGCAGGCGCGCAGGATGCTTTGCTGCTGCGTAAACCCCGGACCCGCGTTTTTGATAAGCGCGGTCGGCGACGAGATGTACGGCAGCAAAACGATCGGCGTTGTGCTGTTTGCGTCGCAGACGGCGGCAAGTCTTATTGTCGGGATCGTACTCGGGATCATCGCGAGGTTTCACGAGCCTATAGAAAAAAGCAGCGGCAGCGATTCGGCTCATCACGATCTTTCCACGGCGTTCGTGCTGTCAACAAAGAGCGCGTGTGCGTCGGCAGTCTCGCTGTGCTCGCTTGTTGTGCTTTTCTCGGCTTTCTCGTCGCTGCTGCTCGCGTTGATAAATATTGACGGCGGCTCGCTCGCGGGCGCGGGTATACGCTCGTTTCTCGAGGTGACCGACGGCACGGCGTGCCTTGCGGCGCTGCGCCTGCCCATATACTTCACCGCGCTTGCCGTTGGCTGGGGCGGGCTGTGCGTTCATTTTCAGGTTTTCGCCGCACTCACCGAGCTGAGGATAAACAAGGCGGTATTCGCGTTATCACGGCTTGCTGTCGGCGGTCTGTCGGCTTTGCTCAGCGTGTACATCATGAAGCTGCCCGTCGTTTCGGTCGCCGTTTTCTCAGCCGGCAGCGAGGTAACGGCTAAGTTTTCCGAGCTGACGTTCTGGGGCAGCCTTGCGCTGTTCATTTCGAGCGCGCTTTTTTGCGTATTCATTGACCCGCTGTCAAATCTTAGCAGCGTTATGCAACCCCAAAGTAAAAGCTGCATATAATAAATATAACTTTCAACATGGAGGTACTTTATGTGTGGAATTGCAGGTTGGTTTTCCGACCGTGAAGCTATCACCGACAAGGCGGACGTACTCGATAAGATGAGTGAAACTCTCTGCCGCAGAGGTCCCGACGAACACGGGATATACGCCGACGAACACGCCGCACTTTTACACCGAAGGCTGACCGTTATCGACCCCGAGCATGGCAAACAGCCGATGACACAGCAGCTTGGAGAGCACGCGGTAACGCTCGTTTACAACGGCGAGCTGTACAACGCTCCTGAGTTAAGGCGCGAGCTAAAGTCGGCAGGCTGCGAGTTTTCCGGTCATTCCGACACGGAGGTGCTGCTTAGGTCGTATCTTTACTGGGGCAAGGGCTGCGTCGAGCGGCTAAACGGTATTTTTGCATTTGCAGTCTACGACGAGCGCGACCGCAGCATTTTCATCGCGCGCGACCCGATCGGCGTAAAGCCGTTTTTCTACTGCGATTACGACGGCGGGTTCATTTTCGGCTCGGAGATAAAAACGCTGCTCGCAAATCCGAGGGTCAAGCCGCAGATCGACGAGCAGGGGCTGATGGAGATCTTTTTTATAGGTCCGGGGCGCACGCTCGGCGGAGGCGTTTTCAAAAACATAGGCGAGTTAAAGCCGGGCGAATGCGGAGTATACAAAGACGGCAGACTTACAAAGCGAATATACTTCCGTATAACGGCGGCGGAGCACACTCATTCGAGAAAACAGACGATAGACTTCACGCGTTACCTTCTGACAGACGCGATCGAGCGTCAGCTTGTCAGCGACGTTCCGCTGTGTACATTTCTGTCGGGCGGTCTTGACAGCAGCATCATCTCAAATACGGCAGCCGAGCATTTCAAAAAGCGCGGCAAAAAGCTCGACACCTACTCCGTAAACTACACCGACAACAAAAAGTATTTTCAAAAAAGCCTGTTCCAGCCAAACTCCGACGAGGAATTTATCGACATAATGGTAAAGCATATATCATCGCAGCATCACGAGGTAGTTCTCGACAATAAGCAGCTTTATAATGCGCTTTTTGACGCGGTGGAAGCGCGCGATCTGCCGGGAATGGTTGACGTTGATTCGTCGCTGCTGCTGTTTTGCCGCGAGGTCAAGAAGGATTTCACCGTTGCGCTTTCGGGCGAATGCGCCGACGAGCTTTTTGGCGGCTACCCGTGGTATCACAACGAGGAGATACTGTTTGAGGAATGCTTTCCGTGGTCGCGGTCGCAGGATATACGGCGCAGCGTATTGAAAAAGGGCTTTCTCCCGCGCGGCGAGGAGTACGTCCGCACACGATACCGCGAAACGCTGCAGCTTGCAGACTCTCTCCCCTCCGACTCAAAGCTGATGAAACGAATGCGCGAGATGTTCATACTGAATTTCAGATGGTTCATGCAGACGCTGCTTGACAGAAAGGATCGCTGCTCGATGTACTCCGGACTTGAGGTGCGCGTGCCGTTCTGCGATTACAGAGTCGTGCAGTACGCTTACAATATGCCTTGGGAGCTGAAATCGCTTGACGGACGTGAAAAAGGCATCGTTCGCGCAGCGTTTTCCGATATTCTGCCGGAAAGTATCGTGTGGAGAAAGAAATCACCCTACCCGAAAACGCACAACCCTGTTTACTGGCAGCTTTGCGTAAAGGGCGCGGAGAACATCATATCCGACCCGACGTCACCGATACGCGAAATACTCGACATTGAGGGAATACGCAGAATAATCGCCGACCCCGACAAGATATCGTCACCGTGGTACGGGCAGCTTATGAAAGCGCCGCAGATCCTCGCTTACATCGCGCAGGTCGATTACTGGTTCAGACGCTACAGCGTAACGATCGTATAGCAAAACAAAAACCCCGTGTCTCGGAAAACCGAAACACGGGGAATATCAGTCATTTACAATAACTTCGGCGAAGAAATTACTCGTTGATAGCGATAACTGCGCCTGAACCTACTGTACGGCCACCCTCACGGATAGCGAAACGGAGACCAACTTCGATAGCGATAGGTGTGATGAGCTCAACGTCCATCTCTACGTTATCGCCGGGCATGCACATCTCTGTGCCCTCGGGAAGGCTGATAACACCTGTAACGTCAGTTGTTCTGAAATAGAACTGCGGACGGTAGTTGTTGAAGAACGGTGTGTGACGGCCGCCCTCGTCCTTTGTAAGAACGTAAACCTGACCGCGGAACTTTGTGTGCGGATGGATCGTGCCGGGCTTAGCAAG
>OMPZ01000180.1 GCA_900313125.1 uncultured Eubacteriales bacterium
GGGATACCGTGGCAGACAACGTTGTCGATAGAGGTGCAGACGCTTTTCGGAAAGCCCTCGTAGTTGAGCGGCGCAGGCACGGCGCCAAGCTCAACGGTCTTGCTGTAGACCCATTTGTCTATGTCCTCCGTAGTGCAGCCTGCCTTTATGTTTTCCGCAACGTAGTCGAGAACGGCGGTGTTGATAACGCCGCTTTCCTTTATGCCCTGTATCTGCTCTTTGTTTTTGATGATGCTCCTCGGCGGAACTATCTCGCCGAGAACGCGGTGTTCCTCGATGATCTCGTCAAAGTCGCAGTGGCATTTTTTATACTTCTTGCCGCTTCCGCACCAGCACGGATCGTTTCTTCCGATTTTTACTTCCATAATAGCACACCCTTTATAGCTTACGATTTGCTGCTTCTGTATTTTTTCGGTGAGCAGCCGTATTTCTTTGAGAAAGCCCGCGAGAACGCTTCGCTCGAAGAAAAGCCGCAGTCAAGCGCGATATCGATTATCCTGTCGTCGGTGCTTTTTAGCGACTGAGCGGCAGCGTCGAGCTTCCGTTTTGCGACGTATTCCTTGAACGTAACGCCCGTGTATTCGTGAAACTTTGCCGAACAGTAATATTCGGAATAGCCCACGAAGCTTGCCATCTGCGGCAGCGTGGGGCAGGCGGTGAGGTTGTCCTCGAGCCATTCGATCATTTTCTCAACTGTTTTTGCCGACACGGCATACACACTCCTTTATTCCATCATATCATATTTACAGAAAAAAATCCTGATATTTCTTGCAATTTATTGGCATTTGTCAGTTAGATCTATATAACGCCGAAACGCCACTATATATGATAACCTTTATTTTGCCGCAAGTCAAGTCCGGCAGCGTATCTCTCGAAAAAATAAGCCACAGCAGGCGTTTTTGCTCTGCTGTGGCGGTAGATATTTCGTTTAGTCGGTGAGTATTATCACCCAATAATGGCTGTAGATATCGTTTTCCTTGAACGCGTGACCGATGCCGATCTTCTTGTAGTCGCGGCTCGGGTCGAGGAATTTCGGTGTGTTGCTGCTGTTTGCGTAGAAATCCCACACCTCGTTCTCGTTCTGCTGACCTACGCAGTACGTCTGACCTACTATCCAGTAGGGGAGATCCTCTACGAGAGCTTTCCAGTCGGTGCCGTCGGGTCTGTTGTTGTCGACCTTTACGGTGAGGTCGTCGGCGCGTGTCTCCGCAGCGTTTGCAAGAGCTGAGTCGAGCGTGAGCGCGCCCATGCCCTTAGCCTTGCGCTCTGCGTTTATACGCTCAAGCAGCCGTTTCTCGGACGCCTGCTCGTCGTCGAGATCGACGGAGATCTTCGCGAATACCTGCGTCCAGTAGTAGCCGTACTGGCTGTCCTCAAAAAACTTGTAGGAAACGCCCAGCGTGTTAAACTCGGGGTTGAGAATATTCTTTCTGTGACCCTCGGAGTTCATCCAGGCTTCGACTACCTCCGCGGGAGTTTTGATGCCTGCCGCGATGTTCTCGCCTGCCGCAAGATAGCGGAAATTGTTTTCGTTTAAAATAGTTGACCACTTCTCGCCGTTGGGGCGCGTATGGTCAAATAAAGTTTTTGTTTCGTCGATCCTTATGTCTGCGGCACTTTTCAGGTCGGAGTTGTACATAAGCGGTTCAAGACCTCTTGATGTGCGCTCGTTGTTGCAAAGACGAAGCACCTCCGACTCAAAGTCGAGAGCCTGCTTATTCTCGGGCGAAAGCTCCGTAACTGCGAGCGCGCCTACGCCGATCGACTTCTGGAGAACCAAAAGCGCGTCGGAGGAATCTATTATGAGGTCGGAGTTTACGTCGGCGATCTCAAACTGCTCGTCGGTAAAGTGCGCAAGCCCTACCGAACAGCGGATAATAAGCAGAGCGTCGGACGAGTTTACCATGTTGTCGCCGTCAACGTCGCCGGGGATAGTGCCGACAGCCGACGCACAGATGGAAGATGCGGGAATAAGCGAAACAGCCATGACAGCCGCCGTTAAAGCCGCAGCGAGTTTTTGAAATCTTTTTTTCATAACTGCTCCCCTCCTTTTTTCAAACTGAGAAATATAAACATAAAGCGCAAACGACCGATATGGTGCGGACCATATCAGCTTCAGATCTTGAGAACATCACAAATTATATAGTCCCACCGTTAAAAGCTATGTGAGATCGCTGAAGGTGCGGCAGAAAGCGTTCCTTTCTAAA
>OMPZ01000025.1 GCA_900313125.1 uncultured Eubacteriales bacterium
AAAACGGCGCACGGCTCGGGGCTTGAATTTCACGCTTGGATAAACCCGTACCGCATTTGCGACAGCGGCGATATCCCCGAAAACAGCCCGTGCAAAAAGTGGGAAGGCACGCGAAACGTCATAGAATACGACGGCGGTCATTACCTGAATCCCGCGAGCGCACAGGCGCGTTCGCTGATAATCTCGGGAATCAGCGAGATAGTCAGCCGCTACGATATCGACGGCATTCACCTCGACGATTATTTCTACGCCTTCACCGAAAGCAGTATCGACGAGGAGGACTACCGCGAGTATACAGACAGCGTGACAAAGGGCGTCACTCCCATGTCGCTCGAAGAATGGCGGCGCGCAAATGTGAACGTCCTTGTGTCGGGCATATACAGCATCGTGAAAAAAGCGGACAGCAATGTGCTTTTCGGCATCTCGCCGCAGGGCAACACGGAAAACGATCTCGCGGTCGGCGCGGACGTTTACGAATGGTGCGGCAATAGCGGCTACATCGACTACATCGCGCCGCAGCTTTATTACGATTCCGAGAACCCCGTCTGCCCGTTCGAGAGCGCGTGCGACAACTGGAAAAAGCTCGTCACAAACGACAGCATCCGCCTGTATATCGGGCTTGCGCTCTACAAAGCAGGCTCCGACGAGGACGGCGGAACGTGGAAAAGCGGAGACCTGATCGCGTCGCAGGCTGAATACGCGCGTTTTTGCGGCGCGGACGGCTTTGTGCTGTACTCCTTCGACTGGCTCGAAAACGAGCAGACAAAGCAGGAGATGAACGCCCTTGACGAATTTATTCGCTCGTCAAAGGAATAAACTCCGACACATCGGCTCTCTTGTAGTCGTCCGGGGAGATCTCAGGCATGAGCGACAGATCGTTCTCCCTGATGAGAAGCTCCTTATTGACGCGCTTTAGCTGCTTTATCCTCGCTTCGAGCTTTGACGCGAGCGAACGGTCGGCGCTTTCCCACACGGCTTCAAGTCGCTTTGCGGTGTGCGACTTTGTGTATTTTGCGCCGACGCTTTTCTTCCCGAAATGCTCATCCATGCGCCGCTTTACATCTGTCGTTATCCCCGTGTAAAGGGTATCGTTCTCACACCTCAGAATATATGTGTAATACATTTTGTCCACCTGATTGTTCTTACCGTCTCCGCTGCGCGCCGCAAACAGTTATAATACTTCGTAGCCTTTGTCTATAACAGCCTTTTTAAGAGCGTCAGTATCAATGTCGCCGCAAAGCTTTACGACTGCCGTGCCCTTCTCGTGGCTCACCTGCGCGCTTTCAACGGCGTCTAAGGCTTCGAGCGCGCCTTTTACGTTTGCCTCGCAGTGCGGGCACATCATGCCCTTGATGTTCAAAGTTACTTCATTCATAGTTTTTTCCTCTCTTTCAATTGAAATCTCCCCAACGGGGTTTTTGATCTTTCTGTCTCTCTTCGCGCTGTGAATGTCGAAGAGGTTCAGTCTCAGGGCGTTCGTCACAACGCAAAAGCTCGACAGGCTCATCGCCGCCGCGCCGAACATCGGGTCAAGCTGCCAGCCGAACAGATGTATATAAACGCCTGCCGCGAGCGGTATGCCGATGACGTTGTAAATAAACGCCCAGAAAAGATTTTCGTGGATATTTCGCAGCGTTTTGCGCCCGAGACGTATCGCCGCAGGCACGTCGGAAAGGCAGCTTTTCATCAGCACCGCGTCGGCTGATTCTATCGCGATATCGGCTCCGCCGCCGATCGCCATTCCGATATCGGCGCGTGTGAGCGCGGGCGCGTCGTTGATGCCGTCGCCGACCATGACCGTTTTGCCATACTCCTTGAGCTTTGCGATAACGCGCTCTTTTTCGTTCGGCAAAACGCCTGCGATAACATCGTCAACGCCCGCCTGCCTTCCGATAACGGCGGCTGTGCGTTCGTTGTCGCCCGTCAGCATCACAACGCGAATGCCCATGCCTTTAAGCTCGCTTATCGCCTGCGCGCTCTCGTCTCTGATCGTGTCGGCGACTGCGATGATGCCGAGCGGCTTACCGTCCTTTGAGAAATACAGCGGAGTCTTGCCCTGTTCGGAAAGGCGGCTTCCCTGCTCTTCAAGCGTGCCCGTGTCGCCTGTATGGCGTGAAATGAGCGCGAAATTGCCGCCGAAGATCTCCGAGCCGTCTGCATTTGCGAAAACGCCGCTGCCCGAAAGAGCCTTGAAAGCGGAAACATCAGCAATACCGATGCTTTCGGCGGCGGCTTTTTGTGTTATCGCCTTTGCAAGCGGGTGTTCGCTGCCGGACTCGACGGCAGCCGCGAATTTCAGCAGCTCGTTTTCCGAAACGCCCTTGCACGGGCTAATATCCGTGACGGTGGGTCTGCCGCTTGTGACGGTACCCGTTTTGTCGAGCGCGACGATGTGTGTTCTGCCTGTGTTTTCAAGGGCTTCGGCTGTCTTGAAGAGTATGCCGCTGCGCGCGCCCATTCCGCTGCCGACCATGATCGCCACAGGCGTTGCGAGCCCCAGCGCGCATGGGCAGCTTATCACAAGCACCGACACCGCACGGGCTACCGCAAAGCCGACCGTCTGACCGACAAGCAGCCACACGGCGAGCGTTACGAGCGCGATGCCTATCACGACGGGAACGAATACGCCTGCCACCTTGTCGGCGGCTTTCTGAGCAGGAGCCTTTGTCGCCGCCGCGTCGCTGACCGTTTTGATTATCTGAGCGAGTGTCGTGTCCTCGCCTACGCGCGACGCCGTGCAGCGAAGAAAGCCCGAGCTGTTTATCGTAGCGGCTGAAACGCCGTCGCCCGGCTTTTTGTCAACGGGAACGCTCTCGCCCGTCAGCGCCGATTCATCGACAGCGCTCTCGCCCGTCAGAACTACGCCGTCAACGGGAATGCTCTCGCCGGGGCGAACTACGAAGATATCGCCTTTTTTCACGTCGTCTATAGCGACAGTCTGCTCCTTGCCGCCGCGCTCGACAACTGCCGTCTGCGGCTTCAGCGCGATCAGACTTTTAAGCGCGTCGGTCGTTCTGCCCTTCGAGTACGATTCGAGCATTTTGCCGACCGTTATCAGCGTGAGTATCATCGCCGCCGATTCAAAGTAAAACTCATGAAGGTATTCGTGCGGCGTGGGCGACGCCGTCATCAGAAACAGCGCGTACAGACTGTACAGAAACGACGACGCAGAACCCAGCGCGACGAGCGTGTCCATATTCGGCGCGCCGTGTACAGCACCCTTAAAGCCGCTGATGAAAAACTTCTGATTTATCACCATGACGATCGCTGCGAGCAGCATTTGCAGAATGCCGACAGCCACGGGGTCGCCGTCAAAAAACGGCGGCAGGGGCAGCCCCCACATATTATGCCCCATTGAAACGTACATGAGCACCAGCAGAAAACCCGCCGACGCGATCAGCCGCTTTCCGAGCAGGGGCGTTTGCGTGTCCTTCAGCTCGTCGTCAAAGCGCTGCGTTTTTTCCGCACCCTTTTGCGCGGCGCCGTAGCCTGCCGCTTCGACCGCCTTTATAATGTCGTCCGGCTTTGCCGTGCCTTCGACGCCCATTGAGTTCGTCAGCAGGCTGACGGAGCACGATGTAACGCCCGACACGCCCTTGACTGCCTTTTCAACGCGTGCGCTGCAGGCGGCACAGCTCATTCCGGTAATATTGTATTGCTCCATAAGATCATTCCTCAAAAGAAATTCGCGTTACTTCATAAGACGGCGGATAAGCTCGGTCAGCTCGTCGATCGTCTCGTCTTTGCCCTCTCTGATATCGTCGGCGACGCAAGATCTGATATGCTCGCTCAGCAGCGCCTTGTTGAACGCGTTCATCGCACTCGTCACGGCAGCCGCCTGAGTAAGAATGTCGGGGCAGTACGCGTCACGCTCGACCATGCCCTTTATGCCGCGGATCTGACCTTCAATGCGCGACAATCGGTTTATCAGAGAACGTTTCTCTTCCTCGCTGCGGAGTTTTTTCCTGCCGCAGGCGCACTCAGTCTCATTTTCGCCCATTTCATCGGGAATATTC
Organism: uncultured Eubacteriales bacterium; assembly: GCA_900313125.1. Classification (GTDB taxonomy): domain Bacteria; phylum Bacillota; class Clostridia; order Oscillospirales; family Acutalibacteraceae; genus RUG592. The sequence continues at coordinate 4,017 of OMPZ01000025.1, forward strand.
ACGTTTTCGTTTATAATATCCTTTTCGTCCATAAAAATACCCCCTATAGGTATCATTATATACCTGTAGGGGGTATTTGTCAAGTCATAGAAACAGAATTATTATAAAAAAGAATTGCACGCCCAATTGAGCGCAAACAACTTCGGCTCCACGCATTAATCAAAGTAGGCGTGCCTGGCACGCCGAGCCGCGCGGCGATGAAGTATCGCCCTACTCAACCTACAACCGCGTATATGCCCGTGGGGTTGATTTTTGGGGAAGATGTGGTAGAATATAAAGGGAAGGAGTGGTTTTGATGAAGGTACTGTTTGTTTGTACAGGGAATACTTGCCGCAGCCCGATGGCGGAGGCTCTTTTTCGCAAAGAAGCGCAGCAGCGCGGAATGAACTGCGAGTGCCGCAGCGCAGGTATCGCTACGTTCACCGGCAGCCCCGCAAGCGATAACGCCGTCGCCGTGATGAAGGAGATCGGCGTCGATATTTCCGGGTTCCGCTCGACGAGTATCAAAGCGATACTCGCCGATGAGTACGATATCTACGTTCCGATGACATTCAACCACGCGCAGGCACTCGTTCAGCTCGGTATCGGCAAAAATAAGATCTACCTTTTCGATTCGGAGATCACCGACCCATACGGCGGCAGCGTCGATTTCTACCGCAAAACACGCGACGAGCTTTCCGTCTGCGTGAAAAAGCTCGCCGATTTCATTCAGAAAAATTACGGAGATAACTCGAATGACACAAGTAACGATAAGTAAAATGACCGCCGATCAGATCCCCGACCTCGTCGCGATCGAGAACGCCTGCTTTTCGCGCCCGTGGACGTATGACGGCTTTGCCGCGGAGCTTGATAAGCCGTCGGCGAATTTCTTTACAGCGGCAGTCGATGGCAGGGTATGCGGATATGTCGGGTTTCAAGCGGTGCTCGACGAGGGCTACGTCGATAATATCGCCGTGCTGCCCGAGTTTCGCAGACGGGGTGTCGCACGGGCTTTGATGGATACAGCCGTTTCAAGGTGCAGGGAGCTGTCGCTGTCGTTTTTGTCGCTTGAGGTGCGTCGGTCGAACAGCGGCGCGATCGCGCTGTATGAACAGCTCGGCTTTGTCGTCGCCGGAGAGAGAAAGGGCTTTTACTCCGCGCCGAAGGAGGACGCGCTTATCATGACGCTTTATTTTAATTACAACTGAGGTGTACACAATGGATTCTCGTGAAAATACAAAGGATATCAGGATACTTGCTATTGAGAGCTCGTGCGACGAGACGGCTGCCGCTGTTGTCGAAAACGGACGGCGCGTGCTGTCAAACGTGGTCGTGTCGCAGATAGACGAGCATAAGCTGTACGGCGGCGTCGTGCCGGAGATAGCCAGCCGCCGCCACGTCGAAGCGATCACGGCTGTCGTTAACAAATCGCTTTCCGACGCGGATATGAAGCTGTCCGAGCTTGACGCGCTCGCTGTCACCTACGCGCCCGGTCTTATCGGCGCGCTGCTTGTCGGCGTGAATTTCGCGAAGGGGCTTTCCTACGCGTCAAAGCTGCCGCTCGTTCCCGTACATCATCTGCGCTCGCATATAGCGGCGAATTACATCACGAACGCGCAGCTTGAGCCGCCGTTTCTTTGCCTTGTCGTTTCCGGCGGTCACAGCCATATAGTCGCGGTCGAAGACTACACGAAAATGAAGATCATCGGCAAAACGCGCGACGACGCAGCGGGCGAGGTTTTCGACAAGGTAGCGAGAACGATCGGTATGCCGTACCCCGGCGGAGTGAATCTCGACAAAAAAGCCGAGCTTGGAAACGACGCCGCCTACCCCATGCCCCACCCGAGAGTTGCCGACGCGCCGTATGATTTCAGCTTTTCCGGCTTGAAAACGGCGGCGCTCAACATCATACACAACACGCAGCAGCGCGGCGAGGAGATAAACGCCGAGGATCTCAGCGCGTCGTACAGAAAGGCGGTCGTGGGCTGTCTGACGGAAAATTTCCTGAAAGCAGCGCGCGATCTCGGGTACAAAAAGCTCGTCATCGCGGGCGGCGTTTCGGCGAACACGCTTCTGCGGCGCGAGCTTGAACGCGAATGCGGTGAGCGCGGCTATGAGCTGTATATGCCCGAGCTGAAATACTGCGGCGACAACGGCGCGATGGTCGGAGCGCAGGCGTACTACGAATTTCTTGAGGGGAATATTGCCGATCTGTCGCTCAATGCGGCGGCGACAAGGTCGATCGAAATAGGCTAAAAGTTGAACCGGGGCAGCGAATACCCCGGTTTTTTTCAGCATAAAATTATAGCAGATCAATGAAAACATAGCAAACGACATTATACTTTATCTTACAAACGAATTGCGGGGGCTTTCCGATCGCCCCCGCACCCCTTCGGTTTAACATCTTTAAAAAATAATAAAGAAAAATATATGTCGTTTACTATAACACCTCGGAGGTTTGCTATGGTCAGAAGGTTTTTGTGTACGATCTTGTGTTTGGCTTTGTTTGCGGCGGCGAATGTAACGGCTTTTGCCGAGGATCTGCCCGACGCGGCGGCTGTCTCGTCGAACGACGCCGTAAACGACGCGGTCGGACTTGCCGCGCCGAGCGCGCTGCTCATGGACTTTTCCACAGGGAAAATTTTGTATGAGAAAAACTCGCACGAACGCCGCCCCTGCGCGTCGATAACGAAGGTCATGACGCTGTGTCTTGTTTTTGAAGCGATGGAAGCCGGGCAATTCGACTGCGATACTGTCGTCACGGCGTCGCCGATAGCTGCCGCGCAGGACGGCTCGGATATATGGCTCGTCGAGGGCGAGCAGATGTGCGTCAATGATCTGCTGAAGGCGGTAGTGATAGTCTCGGCGAACGACGCGGCAGTCGCGCTGGCGGAGCTTGTCAGCGGCACGCAGGAAGCGTTCGTCGCGAAGATGAACGAGAAGGCAAAGCAGCTCGGCATGAACGACACCGAGTTCAAAAACTGCAACGGTCTCGACGAGGACGGTCACCTCACGAGCGCGCACGACGTCGCGCTGATGTCACGCGAGCTTATGCGCCACGAGAAAATTTTCGACTACACCTGCGTTTGGCTCGACTATATCCGCGACGGCGCAACTCAGCTTGTCAACACGAACAGGCTCGTGAAAAGCTACGACGGCATAACGGGGCTGAAAACCGGCACGACGAGCCTTGCCGGGGCGTGCATCTCGGCGACGGCGCAGCGGGGCGGCATGAGCCTTATCGCGGTTGTGCTCGGCGACAAAACGACCGACGAGCGTTTTTCCGACGCGGCGAAGCTGCTCGACTACGGCTTTGCGGGCTTTTGCGCCGTCGAGCCGGAAATACCGCAGACACTGCCCGAGAGCGCGCCTGTCAAAAACGGCATGGAGCAAAGCGTGCCGCTGCACTTTGAGCCGGACGGGACATTCCTGCTGAAAAACGGCGAGCAAGACACCGTCGAATGCGAGCTGCGCATAGCGGAGGAAACGGCAGCCCCCGTAGAAGCGGGACAAAAGCTCGGCAGCGTAATTTACAAAAGCGGCAGCGAAGTTTTGGGCGAATTCCCGGTAACGGCAGAGCGCGGCGTTGAAAAGATAAACTTTCACGATGTATTCGCGGCGTTGTTTCGCGCGTTCGTCTCGCCGCAGGATAAGCGGTAAAGGGCAGAAAAACGGCGGCAGAGTTCTGCCGCCGTTGATAATGTTATGTTTACTGTTGCGCATTTTCCCAAGGGTCATAAACGGTAGTGGTAACACTCTGAGGACCATTGCTTGCTGTAACAATGTCCTCGTTATTTAAAACTACGATCTCCATTTCGGGAGATGAATAATCTTTTTTCATTTTTATTCCCTCCTTAGTCAGGCGTTTTCAATATAATCATCTGCAGCCACACCATATTCGTAAAGCATCAGACAAAGGTCAAATAACTTTGGATTATCATCATCAATATTTAAGGTATTTACAACAGAATAAATATAATCAAGTGGTGAACACGTAACACTCCCCGTTTCGCCTGTATCAAGAGTGTAATTAATAGTAAATTTATGTCTGATAGCATGAGCAGGTATTTTTTCAATTGTTATACCGTTATTTGTATGTCTTGTATTGCAAATTATTGCATTGTTACTATCATTTATATGCTCAGCCGCATTAATTACAATATTATCTAAAGAAGTAATGTTCATCATAATATTGCTGTCAAGAGCAAGATTAAGGTTGTCAAACGGGTCTATTGCGAGATTCTCATGTTCCAAATTGATGTTATTATAGATAGAAGACCAGTCTTTCATAGAGATTTCTTCAAAATCATCATCTAAAGCATCGTTAAATTTAAAATACTGTGCATATTCACTATACTTTTGTAAACTTTCAATCAGCGTTTGTTCTTTTTCTTTTATAACACTTACATATTCTCCGCTACTATTTTTACCATAACTGTCAAAATAAAACGTTTTTTCCGTGTCTGGAATCAGAGTATTTGTGCTATCATATACACCAAGCTTTACCGAACCGCCGTTATAATATTCCACCGAAATAGGGCAGGTTATTTTATATCCTTTTTCAGTAGAAATCTCCCCATCATTATAATCAATAAGGTTATTAGTAAAAGTAGCGGTTTTAGTACCATTAAAATAGTCATCCAAACTCATTTCGTATGTTGGTAAAGTTACAGAAGAATCAGCATCTTTAATG
>OMPZ01000181.1 GCA_900313125.1 uncultured Eubacteriales bacterium
CCGTCCTTCTCCTTTTCAGCAGGCGCTGCGATCGGCTTCAAAGGCTCCTGTGCGGGCTTTACCTCGGCTGCCGGCTCTTTGACCTCGGTCTTTTCGGGCTTTTCGCCCGCAAGTCTTGCGCGAAGCTTCTCGACCTCCTCCTTGAGCAGCTCGTTTTCCTTTTTAGCGTCGTCAAGCTGCTGACGGGTAAAGCTTGCGTCCTTGAGGTAATCCTTTATCTGACCTCTCATCGAGGTGCCGTCGCCCATAGCCTTCATATAGCGGTCGCAGTAATCCATAGCTACGAACAGAGCGACCTCCGTCATATTCCTCGTGGGCATATTGTCGGAAAGAGTTTTTATGTTGCGCTCCACTCTTTCGGCAACGCTCTCGATATACGACTTATCGTCGTCGGAGGTGAGCGTCAGGTTATAATTCAGAATCCGTATAGTGTGCTTTGCCACAATGTTCACATCCCTTTTGTTGATTTTTGTTGAAATTTCAGGTTTATATACATTAATTATACAACACGCCGATGATAATTACAAGAAAAATTTTATCGGTTCGACGTTTTATATTTTGACATATAATAATACTGTGAAATGCGCGTTTGATTTTTCAAAAAATGAAAAATAAGCAAAAATTCCGCCGCGTATATGCATAAAATTATATAAAACAACAAATTTACCTATTGTTTTTTCTTTTGCAATGTAGTATAATGAATCCAAACCTGCTTTTACGCAGAGTTATGGAAGCCTGTATTTATTTCGGGTCTTTCACAGCATTTCAGATAAATGATATTTTTGGAGGCATTACCATGAACTACAATTTATCGGTAGAACAGGCAAAGGAACTCATTTCGGCAAAGCTCTCTCACAACATGGGCGTTGCCGCTAAAGACGCGACCGACGAGCACTTCTACAAGGCGACCGCTCTCGTTCTGCGCGACCTTATGGGCGCGGGCTACAAGGAGTTTAAGGACAACGCTTTGCAGCAGAAGAGAAAGATAGTTTACTATCTCTGCATGGAGTTTCTGCTCGGACGCTCGCTGAGAAACAACATTTGCAACCTCGGTCTCGAGGACACGTTCGGCAAGGCTCTCGAGAGCTTCGGCACAACCCTCGACAAGGTATACGAGCAGGAGCCGGACGCAGGTCTCGGCAACGGCGGTCTCGGCAGGCTCGCAGCCTGTTTCCTTGACGGTCTTGCATCGCAGGGCTACTCGTCGATGGGCTACTCGCTGCGCTACGAGATGGGCATTTTCCGCCAGAGTCTCGTTGACGGCTGGCAGACAGAGCTGCCCGATAACTGGCTCCCGGGCGGCAGCGTATGGCTCCAGTCCCACCCTGACAAGGCTATCCCCGTTCGCTTCAACGGCAGCGTTGAGGAGACCTGGGGCGACGGCAAATGCACCGTACGCCTTGTAAATCCCGTTACGGTTATGGCCGTTCCGTACGATATGTACGTTTCCGGCGCAGACGGCAAGGGCGTGAGCCGACTCAGACTCTGGGCTGCAAAGGCCGAGAACATCGACATGAACCTCTTCAACGACGGTCAGTACATGAGGGCTATGGAGCAGAAGGCTATGGCCGAGGCTATCACTCAGGTGCTTTACCCGGGCGACAACCACTCCGAGGGCAAGAGCCTGCGCCTTAACCAGCAGTACTTCCTCGTTTCCGCTACGGTACAGGATATCGTAAGACGTCATATCCTCTATAACGGCAGCGACATGAAAACTCTCCCCGAGTGGGTAACTATACACATGAACGACACGCACCCCGTACTCGCTGTACCCGAGCTTATGCGTATCATCATGGACGACTACGGCTACGGCTGGGACGAGGCATGGGATATCGTTTCAAGAACGATCGCCTACACGAACCACACCGTTATGCGCGAGGCTCTTGAGTGCTGGGGCGAGGATATGTTCCGCTCGAAGCTGCCGCGTATCTATCAGATCGTTTCCGAGCTCAACCGCCGCTACTGCGAGTCTCTCCACGCACAGGGCATCGACGGCTACCAGGTCGGCAGAATGGCTATCATCAACGACGGCGTTGTCAAGATGGCTAACCTCGCCGTTATGGCAAGCTACAAGGTAAACGGCGTATCTGCTCTCCACAGCCAGATACTCAAGGATACTGTATTCAACGATTTCTACAAGGTAACGCCCGAGAAGTTCACGAATGTAACGAACGGTATCGCTCACAGACGCTGGCTCTGCCAGTCGAACCCGAAGCTTTCGGGTCTTATCACCGAGCTTATTGGCGACGGCTTCAAGAAGGACGCGTCGGAGCTTTCAAAGCTCATGAACTACACGGGCGACGCCACCGTTCTCGACAGGCTCGCCGAGATCAAGCGTGCAAACAAGATCGTCATGGCCGAGTACATCAAGGAGCACAACGGCGTTATCGTTGACCCCGACTCGATCTTCGACGTTCAGGTAAAGCGTCTGCACGAGTACAAGAGACAGCTCATGAACGCGCTGCATATCCTCTCCGTGGCTCAGTATCTGCGCGAGAACCCGAACGCGAACTTCACGCCCAAGACATACATCTTCGGCGCAAAGGCGGCTCCGGGCTACTACTTCGCAAAGGAGATCATCCAGTTCATCGTAAAGATGACGGAGCAGATCAACCGCGATCCGCTGCTCAACAACAAGCTCAAGGTTATATATCTTGAGGACTACCGCGTAACGGTAGCAGAGAAGCTCATGCCCGCAAGCGAGATCAGCGAACAGATATCCCTCGCCGGAACAGAGGCTTCCGGTACCTCCAACATGAAGTTCATGATTAACGGCGCGCTCACTCTCGGCACGCTCGACGGCGCAAACGTTGAGATCCACGACTCCGTAGGCAGCAGCAATATGTTCCTCTTCGGTCTTACAACGCCGGAGGTAACTCGCCTGAAGGCAAACGGCTACAACCCGATGGATTACTATGTGAACAACCCGACTATCAAGAAGGCTATCGACGAACTCAACTCCACGGGCTTCAACCACATCGCAAAGAACCTCACCGAGCAGGATCCGTACATGGTTCTCGCAGACTTCGCGGACTACGCTCAGGCACAGAGACGCGCAAGCGAGATGTACCTCAATAAGAAGGAGTGGAACAAGTCCTCGCTCATCAATATCGCGAACTCCGGCATCTTCGCGGCAGACCGCGCGATCAGAGAGTACGCCGAAAATATCTGGAACCTCAAGACGGTTGACTGATACTGATATTAATAGTATAAAAATTAGGAGCAGGGTCAAACGCCCTGCTCCGTTTTTTGAGGAGCTGCATTCTATATACGCTTTTTTACAGCATGATGCGATATGTGAATTTACAATTTGTTCACAATTAACTATTGACAAAGCGCGAAAAATGGTTTAATATATGAATCAATAAATCACCCGAGCAAATCGGGAGATAAAACAGAATAGCTTTTAATGGTGGGGACGGTCAAATTGGCAGTCCCCTTTTGTCA
>OMPZ01000269.1 GCA_900313125.1 uncultured Eubacteriales bacterium
GACGTTGACGGCGACAAGGACGTTACGGCTAACGACGCGCTCTTCATTCTCAGAGCATCTGTTGCAATGACAGGTACGGGTCTTACAGGTCAGCAGTTCCTCTTCACCGGCACAGGCGCGGTTACACCGAGCGAGCCCGAGGACTCCGACACCGACACGGCCGCAAAGCCGACAACACCGACAGACGGCGAGCTGTTCTACGTTATCAACGGCAAGAACGGTTCGGGCAGGACTCTTCCTCGACGGCTGCAAGGTATGGATAGGCAACAACGAGACGGGCGAGGTAGTTGAAACGACTAAGAGCTCCGACGACGACGACGCTGCGTACGCTTATGCGGCTATCCCATCGACATGGAAGAAGATCACGCTTTACAGAACGGCTTGGTCCGACAACGATGTATCCTCCGCATACAAGTCGTGGAACATCGCAGAAAAGAAGGGCGACATTCCCGACGGAATGAACGCCGTACAGCTCAAGGGTGAAAATTTAACCTTTAAAAACTTTGACCCCAACGCATAATAACGGCGAAAGCCGGAAAAGACACTCCCGGACAAATCTCCGGGAGTGTTCGTATTTAGTGAATAATGTCGGAAAGCCTTCGGCTTTGGATCATATTTGGTTCATGAAAGATTGCATTTTTATACCGGTTGATCTCATCTCAATGCTTTTGCGGTGACTACACGGCACGGGACGGAAATGTTTATATCTGCTGTTTTGAGCGCGTCCGAGTACTGCTGTTTTCCCGAAAAACGCGAAACGTCGTAAACGCCGAGCTTTCTGCCAAAGCCGTAGATATCGCACCCGTTTTCGACAAGCATTTTTTTTGCGCCGGCACCGAGCTTTTCCGTGAGGTACGCGGAAAACATTCGCTCTATCTCTTCGTTTGAAATGCCCCTGCTGTTTTCGAGAACGCTTAGCTGCGGCTTGCAGCTTACGTCAAAACGCAGCTTTCCCTCGTCAAGCGACGCGTCAGCGTCTGCGCTGCAGCGCGTCACCTCGCACGACACACCCGATACCGTAATGACGCTTTCGCTGTCTATGCCGCACAGCAGGCAGTACGCAAGATAATCGTCCTTATCCAGCAAATTTGCGCCGCTGTTCAGATACGCCGCCGAAGCAAGGCGCACCTCGCCGTCGTCTATCCCGAGGACGGACACGACGGGCGTATCGGTCGGTGAAAGCAGCTCGTTTTCAAGGCTCATCACGGTAAATCGCCCGTCGTTGCGTACACCCGACGGCGAAATGCTCGTCAGATGATCTATTGGCACGACCTCTCCGTTTTGAGAGAACGTGAGCAGCTCCAGCGCGGTGTTTTCTCCGACGTACAGCCGCGCCGTCGGGCGCGACTCGCTGTAGCGCACGAAATAGTCGAGCAGCGCCGTCAGATCGCCGGCGGCTGTTTCCCTGCCGAGTATCACGGCGGAGTTCTGACCTAAAAACGGCTCGCTGCCTGAGCTGTCCTTGAGCGCGCCGATCGCCTCGCCGACGCTTGTGCCCGTGACGGAGATCACCTTGTTGCTCTGCTTGTCGCCGTCGGAGTAGTTGTCGATATACTGCACCGTGACGAGGTACTCGCCGTTTTTCTCGTCGATGCCTACGCCCTTTATAACCATTCTGTCCTGCAGCTGCACCTTGTCGCAGCCCGACATGACCGTCGTGCAGACAAGCACACACGCCGCCAAGACCGCCGCGCCGACGGCTTTTTTTCTTTTCGCGAGTTTAGATAAGAAAGCCGCAAGCGGCAGCGGAAGCAGAAGAAGCAAAACGGCAGCCGCGATCAGACGGCGGTCGAGCACGATGCCGCAAACGAAACGAAACTCAAGCGCTGCGAAGGTCACCACACCGACAGCCGCCGCGAAAGCAACAGGCAATGCGGAAGAGACACGGCGGCTTTTCTCCGTTTCGCAAAGGCGGTATACAGCGCACAGCAGCAGAGATATCATGAGGAAAACGCCCGTTATCCTCGCGCAGAGGAACACGACGTCGATACGGCGAAACGCGCCTATCCCGACCGTCTGGGCGGCGGTGTAGAACGGGAACCTCACGAGCCTTGCGTAGCTTCCGAGCGCGCCCGCAGAAAGCACCGACGCCGCCACGCCGAACGCCGAGGATATCACCGCCCAGGCAAAAAGCGGTGTCCTGCCCCTTTGCGGCAGCGACTCGTCAAACACGGCAAACACCGGCAGCGCGGCAAGCTGTGTGAGCGACAGCGCCGACGAGTTTATCAGCGAACGGCTGTCGGGTACTGTCTGAAACACGCTGTCAAGCTGCACCCTTGTTGAAAGAGCGGACAGGCACAGCACGTCAAGCAGCGCATTTATTATGAAGAACACCACGGCACAGCGGCAGACGGCGGCTATCCCCTTTTTCGCGGCGAGAGTACACAGTATCAGCAGCGCGGCGATATATCCGAAAAAGCGCAGACCGAGGTGCGTAAACGAGCTTAAAAAAAGTGAGAACTCCGTCAGCAGGTACGCCGTTACCCACAAAAAGGCGATGAGAAATACCGCGCGAAAAAGAAGCGGCAGCCGAGTTGGAATTTTCGCGCGTTTTTTGCCGACAGACAAAATAACGCCTGCGCTTACGAGCATTATCGGTAAAAGCACCAACTGTGAGAGCGAAAACGCCGCAAGGTCAATGCTGTCTGCGCTGTGGCACGAGTACATAGACAGCGGAAAAACGCTGCACAGAGTCAGCGCGGAGAACACTCCGAAAGCCGGGATACGAGCTGTCCCTTCCATTAAGTCACCTCATTTTCGACGATAAATCTTTTTCTCGACAGCACGCGCCACGGCGCACGCACAACTACATCGCGCAGACCGAAGGCGTTGAGCGGCGCGACCGGGAGAAGGAACGGCACGCCGAAGCTGTCCTTTGAGCAGAGGTCGAGCGTCATGGCGCAAAGCATCAGCATAATGCCCCACATTCCCCACACCCCGCCGAAGATTATGAAAATGAACCGCAGCGCGGCGATCGGCGCGTACAGGTCGGGTATCACATAAGAGCAGATCACGGTGAGCGCAACTATCATCAGCGTTGGCGCGCCGATAAAGCCGGAGTTTACAGCCGTATCGCCGATGACAAGTCCGCCGATTATACTGACGGCGTGACCGAGAGTTTTCGGCAAACGCAGCCCCGCCTCGCGCATTATCTCATAAATGAAAGTAAAAAGCAGCACCTCAGAAAACGCGGAAAATGGCGTTTTCGACACGGAGGTCGTTATCCTTGTCAGCAGCTCGTTCGGGAAGAACTCCGGGCTGTAGCTTGCCAGCGCAACGTAAACGCCCGGCAAAAAGACCGCGATCACAAACGCTATATATTTCAGCCAGCGCGTCATAGCGGCGAAATACGGGCGGTCGGAGTAGTCGTCAAGCGTGGAAAAGTTCTCCACCATGATATGCGGAACGATCAAAACGGCGGGAGTGCCGTCAACTATCACGGCAACCTTCCCCTCGCAAAGCTTTCCGCAGGCGGTGTCGGGGCGTTCGGTGACGCCTACGCCGTTAAAGACAGAGCGCGATCCTTTTTCGAGATACTCAACGAGACAGCCCGATGTAAACACCGATTCAAGCGGCGCGCAGGCAAGCCTTTGGCGCACCTCGCAAAGCAGCTCTTCGCTCACCGCGCCGCGCAGATAGCACAGGCAAACGTCGGTCGGAGCGGCAGTGCCTATTTTTATCATTTCAAATTTGAGCCGCGGCGTTTTCATTCTGCGCCTAAGCAGCGACTGATTCACCTTTAGCGGCTCGGAAAAGCCCTCGCGGCTGCCGCGCTGCAGCACCTCCGTCTGCGACTCGTCAACGCTGCGAAAGGCGTACCCCTGCACGCCTACGGCGAGCGCGTATCTGCAGCCGTGTACGAACACGCACGCAAAGCCCGACATCAGCAGCCGTGCTACCTCGTTCAGCTCCGCAACCGCCTTTGTGTCGCTGCACGTCACTATGTCGCGCTGCAAAACGGTAAAAAGGTCGTCCTTACCGCTCACCGAAAACTGCGCTATCCTGTTCGTTATGCACACCGATATCATTTCCTTGTCGGAAAGCCCCTCCATAGACGCCACCAAAACACTTTTCGCGCCCGACGCGCCTTTAAGGCGCATTATTTTCAGCGTCAGGTCGGACGAGCCGTCAAACATCTCACGCAGAGAGGCGGCGTTCTCGTTGACACTTTCCGACACGGGCAGCTTTTTCTCGGGAACGTCCGGCTTCGGCTTTGGCAGGTAATATTCTCTTATCCTCTCGGTAATATTCATTGTCTCACCTCATATACGGGGTAGTTTTTCCGTCAAAGGCAAAAAATATTCAAGGCAGCATAAACCGAAAAAAACTGAATAATCGCCTGCCGTTCGTCAATAATATTTGCGGTGATATTATGCTGATTATAATAATCCGCACCGCAATGCTGTATTTGGTCATCATCGCGGCGGTAAGATTTATGGGAAAGCGGCAGATAAGCGAGCTGCAAACGACCGAGCTCGTCGTGACGATGCTCATCTCCGACATAGCGTCTCTCGCGGCGCAGAACACGTCGCAGCCGCTTTTGTACGGGCTTGTACCCATGACAGTGCTAGTCATCTCCGAGGTGATACTGTCGGGCGTGATGATAAAGGTCGAACCATTGCGGCGGCTTATCTGCGGCCGCCCGATAGTTGTGATAAACGACGGGAAGATCGAGCAGCGAGAGCTAAAGCGGCTCAGAATGAGCGTTGAGGATCTTTCGGAGGAGCTGCGCCAGCAAAACGTTTTTTCGTTCAAGGACGTTCTCTTTGCGATAGTCGAGACGAACGGCAGACTGTCGATACTGAAAAAGCCCGAAAACGAGAACCCGACCATGAAGGACTTGGGGCTGCCCTCCGACGACTCGCAGATCGAAACGGTCGTGATAAACGACGGCTCGATAAGCGAGCCTGCGCTGAGGATATGCGGCGCCGACGAGAAGCTCATCGACGATATACTCAAAAAGCAGGGGCTGACGAAAAAACAGGTGTTCATCATGACGATGGACCGCAGCCATAAATACAACATTATAGAAAGGAGCAAGGCCTTGTGACAAAGGTATACGCTGCCGTCATACTGCTTGCATTGATACTCGCCGCGGGGTTTGCCGAATCGAAGGCTGTAGGGAACACCGCCGACGAAATGCTTGCGCTGATAGTCTCGGCGGACGACGCCGCGCAGCACGAAAGCGGCGAGCTGCACGAGCTGTGTCTTGAAACGAACGCGCTCTGGAAAAGCCGCAAACCGACGCTGGAGCTTTTTCTCCCCCACACGGAGCTTGACGAAACGGACATAGCCGCCGACGCGCTCGTTCTCTACTCCGGTCTGAACGACTACCCGAACGCGCGCGCGTCGCTTTTCGAGCTGAAAAACAGAATGGAATCCCTCAAAGGCAGCGAGGACATCAATCTTATCAATTTGCTTTAAGATCGGCAATAACAACATAAAAAAACAAAATAAGGAGCC
>OMPZ01000217.1 GCA_900313125.1 uncultured Eubacteriales bacterium
CGTTGGCAGCAGGATATACATTGATATCGCCGTGCCGAGCACCGCTTCGAGGATAAGATAAAGCGAACGGCGCGCGTCCATTTTATACGAACCCGTAGCCATTCTTACTATCCAGTAGATTATACAGAAGATGGCTTCGCCGATAAAGAGGTAGTAGTTTGTCGTAGCGCACAGGAACGCAGCTACTGCGAACACGCCGCGCTTGTCCTCATAGATGTACTTGTCCATAGCGGCGAGCAAAAGCGGGAACACCACCATGCTGTCGATAAAGTGGAACACCATGTTGTACATTGCCGCACCGGAGAACGCGTACAGTATTGCGCCCAGAACTGCGTTGTTTTTATTTTTGGTGTATCGTTTCAAGTATGTATACGCCGTAAGAGACGAAAGCCCGAACTTCACTATCGTGAACGGTCCGATCAGATACGGCACGGCTTTCGCCGGGAACAAAAGGTAGACCCAGAAAAACGGGCTGCCCAGGTTGTAGAACGAGTAGCTGCCTATAAACGACGAGCCAAGATCGGTATACCAGCTCCATCCGATGTCGCCGCTGTGGATCGACTCGACCATAAGCTGATAGAACGGTATTACCTGATAGTTGAAATCGCCGAAGTAGAGGTACATACCCTTGTCAATTATCATGCACGGAATAATGAACACAGCCGCTATTGCCGCGCCCCACAGAAAGGCCTTGAGCGCATAGCGCTCCGAAAACCCTCCGCGTTTTTTCAGGACGTTTTCATTCATAAAATACAACTCCATTAAAAAGAATAATGTATAACAGGTCTACACATCAGTTATAACAGGAGAAGACGTAAACGTCGTCTCTCTTTTCCCAGCCCATAGCTTTCCAAAAGCTCTGACCCAGACTGTTGTTTGTGTAGCAGAAGATATGCGTTTTTGCAATGCCTGCGTCGGCAAGCGACTTGATAGCCTTCTCTGCCATTCGCTTTGCTATCTGGTGGCGGCGGTACTCGGGCAAGACTGCCATGTGGTGGATAAAGCCGCGTCTGCCGTCGTGACCGCACAGCACCGTGCCTACGACCTTTCCGCCGATCTCGGCAATCTGTGACATTCCGGGATTTCTGTCTAAGTAAAACGCGATATTCTCTCTGCTGTCGGCGTCCGACAAGGCGCGCTTCGTGGTTATCTGCCACATAGCAAAGACCTCGTCGTAATCGTCCGCCGTCATGGGTCTTATCACTATATCTAAAAACTCCGCCATAGAGCTCATCCTTTCGATTCATACTGCGAACGCGGCGTTTACCGCGCCCGGCACAAAGCTGACCTTATACAAGGATCAATAGAACATCGTTCCTATGCCCTCGGCTGTGAGCATTTCAATAAGTATGGAATGCGGGATCCTGCCGTCGATGATGTACGCGCGCGAAACGCCGCGTCTTACGGCTTCTACGCAGCAGTCGATCTTCGGGATCATGCCGCCGCTGATAATGCCCTCTCTCTTCAGCATCGGCACCTCGGAGACGTTTACGCTCGGGATAAGCGTTGTCTCGTCGTCCTTGTCACGCAAAAGACCTCTGATATCCGTCATGAGGATAAGCTTGCAGGCGTCGAGCTCGGCGGCTATCCTCGACGCGGCGATATCGGCGTTTATGTTGTAGACCTCGCCGCCTCTGCCGCCTGCTATCGTCGAAATGATCGGAACAAAGCCGTCGTTTATTACGTCCTTGATGACCTTCGGGTTGACCTCGGTTATCTCTCCGACAAAGCCGATATCCTCGCTTGTTATGAGCTTTTCGGCAATGAGCATCTTGCCGTCGAGACCGCAGAGACCTACTGCCGCTGCGCCCGCCTTGTGCAAGTGCTGAACAAGGCTCTTGTTCACCTTACCCGCGAGCACCATCTGAACGATGTCGATAGTCTCCTGGTCGGTAACGCGCAGACCGTTTACAAAGCGGCTCTCCTTGTTTACTCTTTTGAGCATATCGGTGATCTCGGGACCGCCGCCGTGAACGAGCACAACGTTGATGCCGACGAGCTTGAGAAGCGCGATATCGCTCATGACAGCTTCCTTAAGCTCCTCGTTTATCATAGCGTTGCCGCCGTACTTCACGACTACAGTCCGTCCGTAGTATTTCTGTATATATGGCAAAGCCTGCACAAGAATGTGGGCTTTTTCTGCGTTTGAAATATTCATGTCCGTTTCTCCTCTCAGCGCTGATCCTGCTCTCCCTTACGTTCTGTAATCTCCGTTTATCTTTACATAGTCGTATGTAAGGTCGCAGCCGTAAGCCTCGGCTTCGCCGTCGCCGTCGTTGAGACGAACGTCGATAGTGATCTCCTTTTCAAGAAGTATCGTCTTTGCAAGCTCCTCGGAAAATTCAACGCCCGAGCCGTCCTTGCAGACAAGTATCTCGCCTGCCGCCGATACGAACGAAACGTCAACGCGGCTTACGTCGATATCGCAGCCGGAATAGCCTATCGCACAGAGAACTCGTCCCCAGTTCGCATCGGAACCGAAGATCGCAGCCTTTACAAGCGACGAACAGATAACAGCCTTTGCCGCGCCCTTCGCGTCGTGAGCCGTCTTTGCGCCCTTGACCGAGCAAACGATCAGCTTTGTAGCACCCTCACCGTCGGCAGCGAGCTTCTTCGCCATTTTTTTGCAAAGCTCGGTCAATGCGTCTGTAAACGTCTTGAAATCGGCGTTTCTCGTTGTGATCTCCTCGTTGCCTGCCTTGCCGTTTGCAAGAATGGCGAGAGTGTCGTTTGTCGAGGTGTCGCCGTCAACGCTTACCATGTTGTAGCTGACCTCGACCGCCTCAGACAGCGCAGCCTTCAGCATCTCGGAAGAAATGGCCGCGTCGGTGGTCACGAAGCTGAGCATCGTGCCCATGTTGATATGTATCATGCCGCTGCCCTTTGCGATAGCGCCGATCGTGACGATCTTTCCGCCAAGCTCGATCTCAACGGCAGCTTCCTTTTTTACGGTATCGGTCGTCATAATGGCTTCGGCAGCGTCGCTGCCGCCCTCCGCGCTCATCAGCTTTGCGAGCTGCGGCACAGCCTTCTCAAACGGCTCGATCGGCAGCACCTGACCGATAACGCCCGTTGACGCTACGATCACATCCTTCTTGTCGATACCGAGGTTTTCCGCTGCAAGCTCGCACATTCTCTCGGACTTTTCAATGCCGTCGGCGTTGCAGGTGTTGGCGTTGCCGGAGTTTGCGATAACAGCCTGCGCCGTACCGTTTTCTATATTCTTCTTTGTAACGATGATAGCCGAGCTTTTCACAAGGTTCTTTGTAAACACAGCCGCTGTGGTGCAAAGCGTGTCGCTCGCTATCATCATGATATCGCGCTTAGTCGTGTTGGACGGCTTCACGCCGCCGATGATACCTGCCGCCGTAAAGCCCTTTGGCGACGTCACGGTACCGTTTTCGATGAATTTCATACTTTTCTCCCCTTCCGATCAGAACGCGGGCGGCGTCATCGTAAGACCCGCCGTCTCGTCAAGACCGAAAATAATGTTCATATTCTGGATCGCCTGTCCTGCCGCGCCCTTGACCATGTTATCGATAGCCGATGCGGCAACGAACGTTCCCGTGCGTGTGTCAACGAATACAGACACATCGCAGTAGTTTGAATACTTGATGTTGTGAATGTCGGCGGTCTGACCGTCGGCAAGCAGACGAACGAACGGCTCGTCCTTGTAATACTCCTCGTAAGCCGCTCTGAGCTGCTCCTTCGTAACGCCCTCCTTGAGACGCGCGTAGCACGTTGCAAGGATACCGCGGTTTACGGGAAGAAGGTGCGGCACGAACGTGATCTTCACGTTATCAACGCCCGAAAGCTTTGACAGCGTCTGCTCGATCTCCGGCGTGTGACGGTGGCAGGCTACCTTGTAGGGGTGGAAGCCCTCGTTGAGGTCGGGGTAATGCGTACCCTGAGAAAGACCCCTGCCGGATCCCGTAACACCGCTCTTGCAGTCGGCGATGATGCCCGTCATCTCGATAAGACCGTTTACAACTGCCGGTGCGAGTGCGAGCGGAACGCACGTTGTATAGCAGCCGGGATTCGCGATGAGCTTTGTGCCCTTGATCTTGTCTCTGAAAAACTCCGGCAGACCGTATACAGCCTGCTTGTGGAGATCCTTGTCGAGAAATTCGCCGCCGTACCACTCGTGGTACTCGTCCTCGCTCTCAAGTCTGAAATCAGCGCCGAGGTCGATGAACGCCTTGCCTGCGTTTATGCACTTTGCGCCCAGCTCCTGAGAAAGTCCGTGCGGCAGCGCGGCAAAGATAACGTCGCTCTTCTCGACTACCGCGTCGGCGTTTTCACAGACCATATCGTTAATGCCGAGATACGACGGGTAAACGTCGCTCAGCTTTTTGCCCTCAAATGAAACGGAGCTTACAGCCGCTACCTCAGCCTGCGGGTGAGCGTTGAGAAGGCGCACGAGCTCCGCGCCCGCATAGCCCGTTGCTCCGACTATTCCTGCTTTTATCATTATGATTACTTCCCTTAGCTTAATATAATTTATTCTCTATTATCGTCTTTAGTCTGTCGGCGTTCTTTCTGACGTTATCGGGGCACGGTCCTCCCTGTGAGCGGCGCTCGTAAGCGCACCTTTCAAGACCGATCGCCTCGTATACGCCCTCGTCGAAAATGTCGCAGACCTTCTTGTACTCGTCAAGCGGCAGCGTTTCGAGCGTCAGCCCCTTTTCTATGCAGAGAGCCACGATCTCGCCCGTCGCCTTGTATGCGTCGCGGAACGGCAGCCCCTTCTTTGTGAGGTAATCGGCACAGTCGGTCGCGTTGATAAAGCCGCCTGCCGCCGCGTTTCTCATGTTCTGCGGCAAGACTGTCATCGTGTCGAGCATGGGCGTGAACGCTGTCAGGCACATTTTGACTGTATCTACAGCGTCGAAGATCGCTTCCTTGTCCTCCTGCATATCCTTGTTGTAAGCAAGCGGAATGCCCTTCATAACTGTGAGCAGCCCCATAAGGTCGCCGTATACTCTGCCCGTTTTGCCGCGTACAAGCTCCGCGATATCGGGGTTTTTCTTCTGCGGCATGATGCTTGAGCCTGTGGAGAACGCGTCGTCAAGCTCTATAAACTTGAACTCATGGCTGCACCAAAGAATGATCTCCTCGGAGAATCTCGACAGGTGCATCATGATGATAGACAGCGCAGACGCAAGCTCAATGCAGTAATCGCGGTCGGACACGCCGTCGAGCGAGTTTTCCGAAACGCTTTCAAACGAGAGCAGATCGGCGGTGAGCCTTCTGTCGATGGGATATGTCGTACCGGCAAGCGCGCCGCTGCCGAGCGGCATAACGTCCATACGCTCGCTGCAGTCGGAAAGCCGCTTCAGATCGCGAAGGAACATCTCGCCGTAAGCAAGCAGATGATGACCAAACGTGATGGGCTGTGCGCGCTGAAGGTGAGTGTAGCCGGGCATGATAGTCTCGGCGTGCTCCTCGGCCTTTTTGCAGATGACCTTCAGAAGCTCCTCTGTCAGACCGCTTATCTCCTTGATCTGGTTTCTGAGATAAAGACGAAGATCGACCGCTACCTGATCGTTTCTGCTTCTTGCCGTGTGGAGTCTCTTTCCCGTGTCGCCGAGACGCGATGTCAGCTCGCCCTCAACGAAGGTGTGTATATCCTCCGCCTCGGGGTCGATCGTCAGCTTGCCGCTGTCAAGGTCGGCGAGAATGCCGCGCAGCCCCTCGCCTATTGCCGCCGCGTCCTCCTTTGAGATAATGCCGCACTCGCCGAGCATTTTAGAATGAGCGATACTGCCCTCTATATCCTCGCGGTACATTCTGCTGTCAAACGAGATCGAAGAATTAAAATCGTTTGTCGTTTTGCTTAACGCTTTCTGAAATCTGCCTTTCCAAAGCTGCATTTATTTCACCTCGTTGTTTTTACGGCCGGCTTTTTTGCCGGTTTTTTACGCCCGAAATGCTTTTTTGCGGCAGTTTCCGACGTTTTTTACCTGATTTTTATAACCATATAAAAACGGCTTTCGGGAGGGCGAAAATGCCCTCCCAGATCAAACCGAGTTATTATACTAATATTCAATAAAACACTTTAAATCTTTTCGGTCTAATTTCCACAATGCTGCGTCATCAGGCTTGAAATACGACAGTATTACTGCGCCCTCTTCCTTGCCTTGCGAAAATTATCCTCGAAAATCTTTTAAAGGTTTTAATTGAATATTAGTATTACTTAAATTTAATCAAAGACCCTTTTTCTTAGCCTGTACCTTGATCGGCAGACCGAAGAGGTTGATGAATCCTGCGGAATCATTCTGGTCGTAAACCTCGTCCTCGTCGAAGGTAGCGATCTCTTCGTCGTAGAGAGAATACGGAGATGTAACGCCCGCGTCGATGATGTTGCCCTTGTAGAGCTTGAACTTAACGTCGCCCGTTACAGTCTGCTGTGTGCTGTCAACGAACGCGGAAAGAGCTTCTCTGAGCGGTGTATACCACTGACCGAAGTAAACGAGCTCTGCAAAACGGTTCGCTACGTTCTGCTTGTAGTGGAGAGTGTCTCTGTCAAGGCAGATCTCCTCGAGCTTTGCGTGTGCGGCGTAAAGGATAGTGCCGCCCGGAGTCTCGTATACGCCTCTTGCCTTCATGCCGACGAGACGGTTCTCTACCATATCAACGATACCGATACCGTTTTCGCCGCCGAGCTTGTTGAGCTTCTTAACGATTTCAACTGCGCCGAGCTTTTCGCCGTCGATAGCAACGGGTACGCCCTTCTCGAAGGAGATAGTAACGTATGTCGGCTTGTCGGGAGCCTGCTCGGGCGATACGCCGAGCTCAAGGAAGCCTTCCTTGTTGTACATAGGCTCGTTTGCCGGATCCTCAAGGTCGAGACCCTCGTGCGAAAGATGCCAGAGGTTCTTGTCCTTCGAGTAGTTTGTCTCTCTGTTTATCTTAA
>OMPZ01000055.1 GCA_900313125.1 uncultured Eubacteriales bacterium
AAAAACGCAAGGCGGACGAGCGCCCGCGGGCAAATACGCGTTTGTAGTTTTTGAAATGGACAACTTCTTCGCCGCGCGGCTAGGCACTCCCAGAGTGCCTACCTTGTCTAAGGCGCGGAGCTGTTTATTGTTTTTTACCACAGTTAGGCGGAATTTGCCTGTGCCCGCATGGGCACCGCGCGGCTCGGCACTCCCAGAGTGCCTACCTTGTCTAAGGCGCGGAGCTGTTTATTGTTTTTTACCATCGTTCGGCGGAATTTGCCTGTGCCCGCATGGGCACCGCGCGGCTCGGCGCGTCCAACGCGCCTACTTTTGTTAGGCTCTAAAATATTTTTTATAGAAAGAAATCTATCGCACTAAACAACACAGCACACACCGAAGCGCGTTAGAGCGATGAAGTTGTCGGGAGAGATTCTTAAGAGGGGGTGCGGGCAATTACGCGCAAAACCACCGACCGATAGTTTTTTTCTGTTGATATGAAGGGGGTGTTTGTGTTATAATGAGGGTATTCTATATATGAAAGGTGTGTTAATCACAATGAATTTTAATATTACAGATTCCACCGTGTATATCGGCGTAGATGATTCGACGCTCGATCTGTTCGAGAGCCAGTATGTCGTTCCCGAGGGCATGGCGTATAATTCCTACCTCATCAAGGACGAGAAGATCGCCGTTATGGATTCCGTTGACAGCCGCAAAACGTATGAATGGCTCGATAACCTCGCCGATGCGCTCGACGGCAAGTCGCCCGACTATATCGTCGTTCAGCACGTCGAGCCGGATCACTCGGGCTCGCTCGCCGCTGTCTGCGAGAAGTACCCCGATATGAAGGTCGTGGGCAATGCCAAGACCTTCCAGATGCTCGCGCAGTTCTTCGACCTTGACCTCGAAAACAGAATGGTCACAGTCAAAGAGGGCAGCGAGCTGACCCTCGGCACCCATACGCTCAGATTCGTTACCGCGCCGATGGTGCATTGGCCCGAGGTCATGATGACGTACGATACCGCCGATAAGATACTCTTCTCCGCCGACGCGTTCGGTAAGTTCGGTACGCTCGACGCCGAGGACGACGAGGGCTGGGCTTGCGAGGCAAGACGCTATTACTTCAATATCGTCGGCAAGTACGGCGCTCAGGTGCAGGCGGTGCTCAAAAAGCTCGCCGACGTGGAGCTTAAAGCTATCTGCCCCCTCCACGGGCCCGTGCTTGACGAGGACCTTTCCTACTACATCGACAAGTATAATGTCTGGAGCAGCTACGAGCCGGAGGACAAGGGCATTACGATCGCCTGCGCGTCTATCCACGGCAATACGGCTGCCGCCGCTTTGAAGTTCAAAGAGATACTCGAGAAAAAGGGCGCGGAGAAGGTTACCTTCTTTGACCTCGCGCGCGACGATATGGCGGAGGCTATCGAGGACGCGTTCCGCTACGACCGCCTTGTGCTTATGGCGGCATCTTACGACGCGGGCGTTTTCCCGCCGATGCTCACGTTTGCGAACAAGCTCGTCGCAAAGGGCTACAAGAACAGAAAGATCGCTATCGTCGAGAACGGCTCGTGGGCGCCGTCGGCTGCGCGCACGCTCAGACCGATCGTCGAGCAGCTCAAGGACGTAACGCTTTTAGAGCCTGTCGTGACGATAAAGTCATCGCTCAAGGAGACCGATATCCCGAACCTCGAAAAGCTCGCCGACGCGCTCGTAAACGGATAATTCCCTAAAAGAAAAGCTTCGCCGCACATTTTGCAATTTGCGACAAAGTAAAACAAAAAAGTCATTTCCTTTGTTCAGTATTACTAATAAATGGTGATATATTTGTACAAACGGAGAATGGCTTTTTTTGTTTATATATGGTATAATACGTTTAAGAAAGTTGGAAGAGTATCGAAAGTTTGAAGTAGAAAATTCGCGATGAAATGAGATGATGACGATGTACTATGTAGGTATAGATCTTGGCGGCACAAACATTGTTGCCGGCGTTGTTGACGATAAATTCAACATAATTGCCAAGGCGGACGCTAAAACAGCGGTACCGCGCCCCGAAAGTGAGATCTGCGATTCGATGGCTTCTGTCACGATGGCGGCTCTTGCAAAGGCGGAGATATCGCTGGAAGAGGTCGAGTGGGTTGGCATCGGAGTGCCCGGTGCTGTGGACCCCGACACGGGCGTTATCGAGTATTCGGCAAACTTCGGCTTCCATAACTGGAAGATCGTTAAGATGATGGAAGAAAGGCTCGGCAAGAAGGTTCTTATCGAAAACGACGCAAATGCGGCAGCTTACGGTGAATACCTCGCCGGCGCGGCAAAGGGCAGCGACAACGCTGTTGCTATCACGCTCGGCACAGGCGTAGGCGGCGGAATTATCATAGACGGAAAGATATACAGCGGTTCGAATAAGGCAGGCGCAGAGCTCGGACACATGGTGATCGTTCACGGCGGCAGGCAGTGCAACTGCGGACGGAAAGGCTGCTGGGAAGCGTATGCTTCGGCGACCGGTCTTATCAACCTGACCAAAGAGGCTATCGAAAAAGAGAATCCGCTCCAGTCCTATATGCTTAAATCTGTAAACGGCGACGTTTCAAAGGTAAACGGTATCACCGCATTTAACGCTATGCGTGCAGGCGACAAGACCGGCACGGCGGTTGTAAAGGACTACATCGGCTACCTCGCGACGGGTATCGTCAATGTTATAAATATTTTTCAGCCTGATGTTCTTTG
>OMPZ01000112.1 GCA_900313125.1 uncultured Eubacteriales bacterium
ACGCCGATCACCGCTTCTTCATTTTTGTACTCGGCGATCTTGTAAGCAACGATAATATCTTCTTTAATGATATTTGATCCAAGGCACCTTTCCAGTACCGACGCGCTGTAGCGCAGACACTTAGAGATCCTCTCGCCCCTGACGGGATCGCCGTCGGCGGCTTTGCTGCCGGTTATAGGGTCGGTGCCGTCGGCAAGCTTTTCAAGGTAGCCCTTCGTGTGCTCTATAAGCTTTATTTTTTCCATTCGCCGTTTCCTTATTCCGCTTTATTTTGAGCCGCTCAGCTCAAGTACTATTTCATTATAGCAGGCAACGGCGTTCGGGTCAATAGCGGCGTTCTTTTGAGCAAGGTCGGAAATGCTGAACGACAGCCCGTAGCGCATGGCTTCCTCAAGGCTTTTCGCGGTGAGGGCGCGCATCTCGTCAACTCCGCTGTAATTTCTCTCTGCGCTCGTGAAATCGGCTATGAAAATGCACTTTTCAAGCAAGCTCATGCCTGCCCTGCCCGAGGTGTGGTAGCGTATCGCGTTGCAGATATCCTCGTCGGCGATCTCCATGACCTCTTTTACAAAGACCGAGCCGGATATCGCGTGCCACAGCTTGGGGCACGAACGCTCAAGCTCGCTCAGCGGAACGTTCATGCTTTCCATAAACGCAAGCTGTTCGCCGTGGGGCGTCTCCTTCGTGATGTCGTGCAAAAGCCCCGCAAGCTTAGCCTTCTCTTCGTCGGCGCCGTAAAGCCGTGCAAGGCGCACCGCCTCTTCCGACACGTTGCAGGAATGTATATAGCGCTTCTCGCCCATTCGCGCCTTTAGCACCTTGTGGAATCTCGGGTAGTTTATCTCCGCTTTGTTCACATAAAGGTAGTTCGCGTAAATATATCGCTCGACGTCCTCGCACACGAGTTTTGTGATGCTCTTGTCCTCAAGCAGGTACTGCCTGATCTGAGTTGAGGAAACGGCGCTTTTTTTCAGGTCGAGAACGACCGTTTTCGCGCCCATAGCTCTGTATTTTTCTTCCATCTCAGAGAGCACGGTGATATCGTCGTCGTTTCTGGGCACGGTACAGATGACCGCAAGCTGCATTATCTCCTCGGGCTTGTACCAGTTGAGCAGCGTCATGAACATATCTGCGCCCATAATGAGATAAAGCTCGCTGTCTGGGTAAAGCTCTAAAAGCTCACGCAGCGTATCGACGGTGTAGCTCTTGCCCTCGCGCCTTAGCTCGATGTCGGAGACCTCGGCTTTTTTCACATTTTTTGCGGCAAGCCTGCACATTTCGAGCCTGTGCTCGCCGCTTGTCATATTGTCGTTCGTTTTATGCGGCGGTACTGCCGCGGGGATAAATATGAGCTTGTCGAGCTTAAGCTTTTTGACGAACGCCTGCGCGATGTTGATATGCGCGGTGTGTATCGGGTCGAAGCTTCCGCCGTACATAGCTATCTTTCGCGTTTTTTTCATCTGATCCACCCTTTCCGGCAAGGTCATTGATTTAAGACTTAAGACTGAAAACTTAAGACTGAAAAATGAATAATAGCGGAAAGTCGCTTCGCTCTTTTTTTAAATTGTTTCAGAGACTTTTTCTGTAAAACAGGAGCGCAGCGACTCCGATATTTTTAAGTTATAATTTTTAAGTTTTCAGTAATAATTTCAATTAAAAAAATTTAAGCTGATGGCATTGCCCTTTCCTGCTGTCAAGCGACCGCAGGCATTATTACTTCTTTTTATTTTTGGGCAGCTCTATTTTAGGCTCCTTTTCGTTGCGCTTGTAGAGAACGAACTTTGTGCCGATCACCTGTACCACGTCCGCCTTTATAGCCTCGGCGATAGTCTCGGCTGCCTCGCGCGGCGAAAGCTCGCACGTTTCGAGCACCTTTCCTTTTATCAGCTCGCGCGCCTTGAGCGCGTCTGCTGCCTGCTTCTCTATCTGTTCGCTCATGCCGCCCTTGCCGACCATGAGTATCGTATCGAGTCCGTTTGCGAGAGAGCGAAGGTACGCCCTCTGTTTACTTGTAAGCATATATATCTCCTTATTTGTTCGAGAGTATTTTTCCAAGCTGCGCGTAAAGCTCTTTGAGTGCTCTGCCGCGGTGGCTGACGCCGTCCTTTTCCTCGGGCGAAAGCTGTGCGAACGTCCTGCCGTCGTCCATAAGGAAAACGGGGTCGTAGCCGAAGCCGCCGTCGCCCTTCGGAGAATCGGCAATAACGCCGTAGCACTTGCCCTCCGCTCTGACGATCGTATTCTCGTCGATAATGCAGCAGATCGAGCTTGTAAAATGCGCCGTGCGCTTTTGAGCAGGAACGCCTTCAAGATTTTTCAGCAGCTTTGCGATCCTCTGCGCGTCGTCTGCACCTTCTCCGGCGTAGCGCGCCGAATATATGCCCGGCTCGCCGCCGAGCGCGTCTACCGAAAGCCCGGAATCGTCGGCGATCGACGGCATACCCGTTCTTTCAAAAGCTGCTCTTGCTTTAAGCTCCGCGTTTTGGGCAAAGGTCGTGCCCGTTTCCTCAACGTCGTCGAGCGTGATGCCCTTGCTTTTTGCCGTAACGGCTGTCACGCCGAGGGGGTTAAGTATCCTGTCAAGCTCTCTGACCTTCCCTTGATTGTTTGAGGCTATAATAAACTCAGTCATCTTTCTCCACCTCGAAAAGCGCCTTCGCGAAATCCTCCGGATCGAATGGCTGCAGGTCGTCTATCTGCTCGCCCACGCCGATATACTTCACAGGAACGTCCAGCTCCTCTTTGATGGAAAGGACAATACCGCCCTTTGCCGTGCCGTCGAGCTTTGTGAGAACTATGCCCGTGATATCGGCTGCCTTCTTGAACTCACGCGCCTGATTCACGGCGTTCTGACCCGTTGTCGCGTCGAGAACAAGGAGTACCTCCTTCGCCGCGTCGGGCAGCTCGCGGTCGATTATCCTGTTGATCTTCGCAAGCTCGTCCATGAGGTGCTTTTTGTTGTGAAGACGTCCTGCCGTATCAACGAGGATAACGTCAGCCTTGCGCGCCTTGCCTGCCTGAATGGAGTCGAACACGACTGCCGCGGGGTCTGCGCCCTCCTTTTGCTTTACGATG
Source organism: uncultured Eubacteriales bacterium (assembly GCA_900313125.1). Classification (GTDB taxonomy): domain Bacteria; phylum Bacillota; class Clostridia; order Oscillospirales; family Acutalibacteraceae; genus RUG592. Next base: position 3,076 of record OMPZ01000112.1, read on the forward strand.
TCGCACTTGCTGCGCTGCGCCCATATCTCAAGCTGCTCGACCGCTGCCGCTCTGAACGTGTCGGCTGCGGAGAGCAACACCTTCTTGCCGTCGCGGCGAAGTGAATCGGCGAGCTTGCCGATAGTGGTCGTCTTGCCCACGCCGTTGACGCCGATAACGAGAACGATCGACGGCTGAGTGGAGATATCAAGCTCCTGACCGCCCTCGAGCATTTCTGCGACGGTCTGTTCAAGCAGGCGGTGTACCTCCTTCGGGTCGGTAACGCCTTCCTTTTTTACGCGCTTTCTCACCTCGTCGCAGATCTTTTCGGAGGTGACAACGCCAACGTCGCCCATGATGAGCAGCTCTTCAAGCTCCTCGAAAAGCTCCTCGTCGATCTTAGTGAATGATTTGAGCATGGAGTCGATCTGACCTACCACGCTGTCGCGGGTCTTTTTAAGACCCTCCTTGATCTTTGCAAATAATCCCACTTTTTATTCCTCCTGTTCGTTCTATTTGATCCGCGTGAATCCCTGCGCGACCTCGCTCGAATGCAGCTCGAGCAGCTTTGAAATGCCCTCGTCCTGCATCGTTACGCCGTAGAGAACGTCCGCCTCTTCCATAGTGCCGCGCCGGTGAGTTATCAGGATAAACTGCGTAGCGTCGTTTATCCTTCTCATGTACTGAGCGAAACGGTCTACGTTCACCTCGTCGAGAGCCGCCTCGATCTCGTCCATTACGCAGAACGGAGCCGGGCTTACCTTCATGATAGCGAAGTACAGGGCGATCGCGACGAGAGCGCGCTCGCCGCCCGACAGCGACTCAAGGTGAGACACTATCTTTCCCGGCGGGTGGCAGTTGATGTCGATGCCGCTGCCGAGTATATCTTCTTCGTTCGTGAGCGACAGCGACGCTTCGCCGCCGCCGAAAAGCTCCTTGAACGTCTCGCCGAAATTCTTGTTTATCATAGAGAAACGCTCGACGAAGATCTCCTTCATCTGCTTTGTCAGGTCCGATATCAGCGAGGTGATCTCCCTTTTGGAGCGTTCGACGTCGCCGACCTGAGCCTTCATAAATTCGTAACGCTCCGACACCTCCTTGTACTCCTCGATAGCCGCCACATTGACGCTGCCGAGAGCTTTTATCTTTGATTTGAGCTGTGAGAGCCTTTTTTGCGCCGCTGTGACGCCCTCGATCTTTGCCGCGGCCTGTACGGCTGTTTTCGGAGTCAGCTCGTATTCGTCCCAAAGCTTTCTTATAATGTCGTCGTACTGCTTTTTGAGGTTCTCTCGCCTTTCCTCAAGACGTGAAAGCTCCTTCGCGATGTTCTCCTTCTCGTCTGACTTATCGCGCTGTGTTTTTCTGAGCTGCGCGCTGCGCTTTTCAAGCTGTGCGCGCTCTGCGCTGAGCTTTGCTATGCGCTCGTTGTTGTCGGCGGTAAGGCGACGTTTTTTTGCCTCCTCGGAGTGGTATTCAAGTATGATCTTTTCAAGCTGCGCTTTCTTTTTGCCCTCCGCGGCGATCTCTTCAAGCAGCATGGCGCGCTTGCCCGCATTGCCGCTGCCGCTTTGCTTTGCGGCTTCGATCTCGGCTTTCACAGCGTCGGAGTCCTTTTCAAGCGCGAGCATTCTCAGCTTGATGTCCTGAAGAGCCTTTGTAAGCTCCTCGCGCAGTTTCGTTTGCTTCGCGATGATATCGGAAACGCCGTCTGCGTCGGACTGCGCCTTTGCGATGTCGCTTTCAAGCTGCCACGCGCGTTTTTCGGCGCTGCGGCAGGTCTGCTCCGTTTCTTCAAGGCGTTTTTCAAGCTCCGATCTGTTTTCGGATAGCTCCTTTATCGTCGAGTCAAGCAGAGCGATCTCGGACTGACACGAACGGCAAGCCGATTCCGCCCTTAATTTATCTTCGTTTGCAGACGAAAGCTGCGCTCTGTTCGACTCAAGCTGCGCCTGAGACTTTCCACATTCCGCCTGCAATGATGTTAATAACTTTTTGTTTTCGGCGAGCTTTTCTTCGAGCTGCGCTATGCGCTGCTTGTCCTTTTCGATCTCGCCGACACGGCTCAAAAGTCCTGTCTTTCTGCCGAGCGAACCGCCTGTGAGCGAGCCGCCCGCGTTTACGACCTGTCCGTCGAGCGTAACTATCCTGAAACGGTAGCCGTAACGGCGCGCGATAGCTACGGCGCAGTCGAGATCCTCGGCAATGCATATCCTGCCGAGCAGTGAACGGAGTATACCCTCATACTGCGGCTCGCACTCGCAAAGTCTGCTTGCGATGCCTACAAAGCCGTATTCGCCGTCAAGCCCGCGCTCTTCAAGCTCTCTGCCCTTTATCGTAGACATAGGCAGGAACGTTGCGCGTCCGGCGTCCTTTCTTTTCAGCAGCGCGATCGCACGCTTTGCGTCGTCCTCTGTCGAGGTGACGATGTTCTGCATCGCCGCGCCGAGAGCCGTTTCAACGGCAACTGCGTACTCCGACGGAACTCTGATAACGCGCGACACGGGACCGTGTATACCCGACAGCGCGCCGTTTCGCGATTCGCGGACAACGAGCTTTACGCTCTGTGAAAAGCCCTCAAGATTGCGCTCAAGGTTTTCGAGGAACGATTTGTGACGGCTGACCTCATTGAGATCGAGCGTCAGCTTGTCGCCGTCGGACTTTGCGCCGTCGCGCTTTCTCATGCTGTTCGCAAGTATAAGCTCACAGCCGCTGACCGCGTTCGTAAGCGACGATACGCGCTCGGACGCGTCTTTTTGCTCCGCCTTGTATTCCTCAAGCTCGGCGCTGCGCTTTTTGAGCTGATCGCTCTTAGAGCTTATCGTCTCGTTCGCCGAGGTGATGCGCGCGGTGAGATCCTCCGCCGAGTCTCTGCCCGACGATAGCACGGCGCGCGCGTTTGCAAGCTCTACATTGAGCTTTGCAAGACCCGATGTATATTTGTTGAGCAGCTCGCTGCTCTTGCCGTCGTTCTCGACGAGAGCCGAAAGCTCCAGCGTTGTCTTGTTGAAGCTCTCCTTTTCCTGCTCGTGCCGAGCTTTTAACTGTTCGAGCTTTTTCTGCTTTTCTTCCGTTTCTTTCTTGAGAGTCTCGTCCGCTTTGTCAAGCCCCGCAAGCTCGCCGTTGAGACGCTGTGCCGCGTCGAGCGAATGCTTGATATTGTTTTCCTCGACGGAGATCTTCGCGCGGATATCGGAGATCTCTTTCTCTATCTCCGAGTTTACGCGGCGTATCTCGTCCATTTTTGCGGAGTAGCCGCCTGTGGAGCTGTAGATCTCCTCGGACTCCTTCTCTATCTCGTCGAGCGCCTTCACAGCGTTTTCGTGCTGCTGCTGCGCGACGGCTATCCTGTCCTCCTGCTCGCGAAGCTGTGCGCTCGATCTCTCGATCGTATTGAGCCAGAGCGCGATCTCCAGCCCTTCCTTTTCCTTCGCGTATTCAAGGTAAGCCTTCGCCTTTTCGGCCTGTTTTCCGAGAGGACCTACGCGCTCTTCAAGCTCGGTGAGTATATCGCGCAGACGCAGAAGGTTTTCCTCCGTCTGGCTGAGCTTTCGCTCCGCTTCGGTCTTTCTGTAGCGATAGCGCGAAATACCCGACGCTTCTTCAAATATCTCGCGCCTGTCCTCGCTTTTCGAGGCGACGATAGAGTCTATCTTGCCCTGACTTATCATCGAATAACCGTCGCGCCCGAGACCCGTGTCCATAAAAAGCTCGTGGATATCCTTAAGTCGGACGCTCGCCTTGTTTATCATATAATCGCTGTCGCCTGAACGGTAAAAGCGGCGCGTGACAGACACGCTGTCGCCGTCGAAGGCAAGCGTTCTGTCCTTGTTGTCGATAGTCAAGGTCACCTCGGCGTAGCCGACCTTTTTGCGCTTGTCGGTGCCGTTGAAAACTACGTCCTCCATTTTTGAGCAGCGCAGAGCCTTCGCCGACTGTTCGCCGAGCACCCATCGTATCGCGTCGCTTATGTTGCTCTTGCCCGAGCCGTTCGGTCCGACAACAGCCGTTATTCCCTTGTCAAATTCGAGCTTTGTCTTGTCGGGGAACGTTTTAAAGCCCTGTATTTCAAGTGATCTGAGCAGCATTTCTTCTTTTCTTCCTTACTTCCTTACGGCGCCGCGATATTCCTCGGACACCGGCTCTATTTTCATATCGTACGGCTTTATATCGCCGTCGGGTATAGTCTTGACGTTTATACCGCGCTCGTTTATCTTTTTGATATTGGCGCGGCTCTGACCCGTGAATTTCGACACGCAGGAGGGATTTACATAAACGCGCAGAGAACTGCCGATTTCTATCCCTCTTGACCGGCACAGTTCAAAAAACCTTTCAAGCATTATCTTGTTTTCGCACAGCTCGCGAAATGCCGGGTGGTAATTGTCGAACGCCATGCCGCGCACGAGCTCGTCGCTGTAATGCAGCCCCAATCGAATGACCTCTATGTTATTCTCCAAAAACATTTTCAGGAGAACAGCACACAGCTCAACCGACTCTTCAAGCTCCATCGGCTTATACTCGCCGCTTTCAAAAAGGCTTGCGAGCATCGTACCCTTAATCGTTACCGTGGGGTAGATACGCACCGTGTCGGGCGCAAGCGCGATTATTTTTTTTGCGGTGTAAATATCCCGTTCGCGGTCGCTTTTGTAAAGCCCCGTCATCATCTGGAGTCCCAGCGAAATGCCGAACTGCCTGATGAGCCGCGACGCATTTTCAACGTCGTTTTCCGTATGACCGCGCCGATTTGCGCGCAGCACCTCGTCGCACATACTCTGCGCGCCGAGCTCTATCGCCGTGACTCCGCGGCTTTTGAGGATAGTCAAAACCTCTTCGTCGATATAATCGGGGCGCGTAGAAACGCGAATGCCCGAAACGTCGCCGCGCTTTACATAAACGTTCGCCGCGTCGAGCAGCGAGATCATATATGTCCTGTCTATTGCCGTAAAGCTGCCGCCGAAAAAAGCTATCTCAAGGTCGTAGCGCTGCTTTGACGAGAGCGCTGTCTGAACGGCGCTGTCAACGTCGGCGGGCGACGGCTGGCTTTTTACGCCCGTGATGCTGCGCTGATCGCAGAACGAGCATTGATGAGGGCAGCCGTTGTGCGGCACAAAGATCGAGATGTTGCCCCTGCGGGTTTTCTTGGACGTATTATACTGCGGCTGATCCATAACACCTTTTTCTTCCGATTTGTTCGTTCGCGTATCGGGAGCGGCACCCTGCCGCTGACTTAAAACACCTTTTTCTTCCGATGTGTCCGACGCGGGTATCGTTTTTTCTATCTCGTATCCGTTCGTTCGCGTATCGGGAGCGTCACCTTGCCGCCGCATCAGTAGCCCATCAGCTCGAGAGCAACTCGGGCTGCCTCCTGCTCGGCTTCCTTTTTGCTGCGTCCGCCGCCCTTGCCGATAACGTTGCTGTTGAGGTGCACCTCGACGACAAAATGCTTGTCGTGGTCGGGCCCCGTCTCTTTAACAAGAACGTAGCTGATGCGCTCCTCGGGGTTTTTCTGGATTATCTCCTGCAATACCGTCTTGTAGTCCTTGAACTTGACCGGCTTTGCGCTCTTGATGTCGGGAATGACAAAACGAAGTATGAACTCCCTCGCAGGCTCTATGCCGCCGTCAAGATAGATAGCCGCGATAACAGCCTCGAACGCGTCTGAAAGTATCGACGGGCGGTCGTCTCCGCCGGAATGCTTTTCGCCCTTTGAAAGGCGGATAAGCTCACCGAGCTTTATCTGCTTTGCGTAGCCGTAGAGCGATTTCTCGCACACGAGCGACGCCCTGAGCTTTGTCAGCTTGCCCTCGGGAAACTCCGGGCAGTTGAGATATATGTAATCCGATACGACGATGCCGAGTACGCTGTCGCCGAGGAACTCGAGCCGCTCGTTGTACTTCGTGCCGTCGTGCATCTCGTTTGCGAACGAGGAATGTGTGAGAGCCGTCAGAAGCAGCTTTTTGTTTTTAAAGCTGTAGCCGATCGCAGCCGTCGCTTTTTCGTAATCTATTTCATGGTTGTTTCGCTGTGGTCTCTGCAAATCTCTCACTCCTTACCTTCAAGCTGCGCTACCGTTTTTTCGATCTCGCCGATGACCCCGGTGTTCACATAATTCATCGTGAGCCTGATAGCGTGGCGCATCGTGACCGCCTTCGCGTTGCCGTGTACCTTGAACACGGGCTTTGCCGCGCCCAGTATCGGCGCGCCGCCGTAAACATCGGAATTGACCTCGCCCTTGAGCTTTTTCAGGTCGCCCGCGATCATAAGAGCGGACAGCTTGTTCCATAAATTTTTCTTGTAGATATCTTTTACTCTGCCCATGATAGCTGCGGCAGCACCCTCGTACATTTTGAGTATGAGGTTGCCCGTAAAGCCGTCGGACACAACTACGTCGCATGAATCGAACGGTATCTGCGTGCCCTCGACGTTGCCGACGAAATTGACCGGCGTTTCTTTAAGGAGCTTGAACGCCTCGTGTCTGAGCGGATCGCCCTTGTGATCCTCCGTGCCGACGTTTGCAAGACCGACCCTCGGCTTGTCCACCTTCATAACACGCTCCATGTAGACAGAGCCCATTATCGCAAACTGCCTGAGCATCTCGGGCTTGCACTCAACGTTCGCGCCGCCGTCGATAAGCATGAACATTCCGGGGCTTTTCGGCATAACGGGCGAAAACGCCGGGCGCTGTATGCCCTTTATCCTTTTGACTATGAGCGTTGCGCCCGTGATGAGCGCGCCGCTGTTGCCTGCCGACAGAAACGCGTCGCCCCTGCCGTCAGCGAGCATTTGCAGACCTACCGCCATCGAGCTGTTTTTGCGCTTGCGTACAGCCATAGCGTCGTCCTCCATCGTGAGGATATCGTCGCAGTTCTCTATCTGAAAGCGTTCGGGGTCGATACCGTTTTCCTTTGCGGCCGTCTCTATTCTGTCCTTCGGACCGGTGAGGATTATCTCCAGATCGTCATGTTCGTCAAGAGCCTCGGCGCAGCCCTTGATTATCTCCACGGGGGCGTTATCTCCGCCGAATGCGTCTACGATTATTTTCATTGAGGTTCATCTCCTTTGCCGGGCAATAACGTCAACTTAAGACTGAAAACTTAATAATGAATAATGAATAATAGTGGAAAATCGCTTCGCTCTTTTTATTATTTATATTTAGAGACTTTTTTAACAGGAACGAAGTAACTCCGATATTGTTAATTTTTAAGTTGACGACATTGCTTTGCCGGGTGGATAGTTATTTATTTAAAAAATTCAAGCGCGCGGTCGGCATAAGCCTGCGCCCTCTGCTGCTTGTCTCTGATGTGTGTCTCGAGCGGCGGCAAAACGCCGAGGTTCGCTCCCATAGGCTGAAAATCCTTTACGGTCTCGTCGCTGATGTAGTGACAAAGCGCGCCCGTCATCGTGTACTCGGGCAGGATAAGCGGCTCGCAGGCATTCACACGGCTCGCCGCATTTATCCCGGCGATAAGCCCGGAAACGCCCGATTCCATGTAGCCCTCGACGCCCGTCATCTGACCCGCGAAGAAAATATTGCGGTCGGCTCTGAGCGAAAAATCGCAGCCCAGCAAACGCGGCGAATCTATGAACGTGTTGCGGTGCATCACGCCAAAGCGCGCAAACTCCGCGTTTCTAAGCGCCGGGATAAGCCCGAACACACGCTTTTGCTCGCCGAATTTAAG
>OMPZ01000113.1 GCA_900313125.1 uncultured Eubacteriales bacterium
AATTATTTATAGGTAATGTTATCATGTATTTTTTTCATTACTTTTTTCGGCAGCACTGAATTTTTACATCTATTATATTATGGAATAAATTGCCGAAGTTGTCAATAGACCATCTATGAAATAACAATATCTTATTTCAAGTAAACATTTTGTCATTTCGCGAAATAATATGTAATAGGAAAGGCGGTCAAAAATATTTTTTCTTATTGTATAAAGCTCCAAACCTTTGGCTAAACTACAAATGAAGTCCCTTTCCATATCAATGCTTTCCAAGATCACAGGGAGCATAATTGTTTTGAAATTACTGATTCGGAGATGAAAGATGTGAATGTCAGAAGAGGAGAAATCTACTATGCAGACCTCAGCCCCGTTGTAGGCTCGGAGCAGGGCGGTGTGCGCCCGGTGCTGATCGTGCAGAACGACGTCGGCAATAAATACAGTCCCACGGTCATCGCCGCCGCGATAACGAGCCGTCAGGACAAGGCAAGCCTGCCCACGCACATACGAGTTGACGCCGTTTCGGGCGGACTGTCTCGCGACAGCGTTGTGCTGCTCGAGCAGATACGCACCATTGACAAGCGCCGCCTGAAGGAGCGCATGGGCTGCCTTGACACCGGGTCTATGGGCAGGATCGACGAAGCGATCTCAATAAGTTTCGGGCTAAGCAGCGCCGCCCCTGCCGGTGCAGGCAGCACCCGCTTTAGTTAGTCTCCTGCCGAACGCGCCGAGCTGCGCGGTGATGGCGTTGTGCCTTAAACGACTGCGATCGCAGGAACGAATTTGAGAAAATACGGCATACCTTCGACAAGCGAAAAAGCCCATTGCCGCTGCAAAAAACAGCTTTTCATTCCTGCACATGGGCAGACCATCGGCAGACCTGCGGCAGACCATGGGCAGACCAACGGCAACATCGTAACAATAATAACAAATATAACAAATAAAACAAACAAAGGGAGCGTTTTGCGCTCCCTTTTCTGCGGTCGATTATTTGAGTACAAAGCCGACCTTCCTCATAGCCTTGTCGAGAGTTCTCTGAGAGAACTTCTGCGCTATTTCGGCTGACTTCGTGTAGCATTCCTTCATATATGCCTTGTCGGAAATATAACGCTCGAAACGCTCGCGAACTGGGCGCAGCTCCTCTACTACCGCTTCGCCGACAGCCGTCTTGAAGTCGCCGTAGCCCTTGCCGTCGAACTCGTTCTCGATCTCCTCGAACGTCTTGCCCGTGATCGTCGAGTAAATACTCATCAGGTTGTTGATGCCGTCCTTGCCCTCGCCGTAAGCAACGCGCGCTTCGCTGTCTGTAACGGCACGCTTGAATTTCTTCATTATCACGTCGGGGTTATCCATGAGCGTGATGAAGCCGTTGACGTTCTCGTCGCTCTTGCTCATCTTCTTTGTGGGATCCTGAAGGCTCATGACTCTTGCGCCGTTCTTCGGGATATACGGCTCCGGCACCTTGAACGTATTGCCGTAAAGTCCGTTGAAACGCTCCGCGATATTTCTTGTAAGCTCAAGGTGCTGCTTCTGATCTGCGCCGACCGGCACCATGTCAGCCTGATAAAGCAGAATGTCGGCAGCCATGAGCGACGGATATGTGAATAGTCCGGCGTTTACGTTGTCGGCGTGCTTTGCCGACTTATCCTTGAACTGCGTCATTCTCGACAGCTCGCCGAACTGCGTGTAGCAGTTGAGCAGCCATGCAAGCTGAGCGTGAGTCGTAACGTGGCTCTGAATGAAGAAGAGCGACTTCTCCGGGTCTATACCGCAGGCAAGCAGCGACGCGTAAGCCTCGGCAACGTTCTTTCTGAAAGCCGCCGGCTCCTGGCGGACCGTTATCGTGTGAAGGTCGGCAAGCGCGAAGATGCAGTTGAACTCCTCCTGCATAATTACCCAGTTTTTAAGCGCGCCGAGGTAATTGCCGAGCGTGATCGTGCCCGAGGGCTGTATCGCGCTGAATACTATCTTTTTCTTTTCCGTCTTTTCGTTGTTCTGTGTGTTTTCCATTGTATATCAAAGCTCCTTTGCCATTTTTCCAAGAATTTCGATTCCCTTTTTAAGCTGCTCGTTCGTCGGCGTCGAGTAGTTTATCCTGAAGGAATTTGTCTTGTCCTCGGGGTTTGCCATGAACGCCGTACCCGGCACTACGCAGACCTTGTTCTTCACCGCGTCAAGGCAGAATTTCTGCATATCGACGCGCTCGGGCAGGCCGCACCAGAGGAAAAGACCGCCGTCGATCTTCTGATATGTGATATTCGGGGTGAGGTTCTCGTCCATAAGCTGCATCGTGTACGCCGCTTTCTCGCGGTATATCTCGCGCAGACGCGCAAGGTGAGCGTCGAAGTCGTACTTCGTCAGGAACTCATGGCAGACGAGCTGCGACCAGATATTCGTGTGAACGTCCTGTCCCTGCTTGCATACGACCATTTTCTGAATGATCTCCTGCGGCGCGATAGTGTAGCCGACGCGCATTCCCGGGGAAATCACCTTTGAGAAACTGCCCGCGTAGATAACGAGACCTTCGGTGTCAAAGCTTTTTATGCACGGCAAAAACTCTCCGGCAAAGCGCAGGTCGCCGTAGGGGTTATCCTCGATAACGAGCACCTGATACTTTTTCGCAAGCTCGTAGAGCGCTTTTCTTTTTTCAAGGCTCATCGTAACGCCCGACGGATTCTGGAAATTGGGTATCGTATAGATGAACTTCGCGCGCTTCTCCGTTTTGAGCGCAGCTTCGAGCGCGTCGATATTTATGCCGTCCTTCTCGATCGGAACGCCGACAAGGCGGGCGTTATACGAGCGAAACGTATTGAGCGAGCCGATAAACGACGGGTTCTCGCAGATAACGACGTCGCCCTCGTTGAGTATCGCCTTTGACGCGAGGTCCATTATCTGCTGCGCGCCCGATGTAATGAGGATATCGTCGCCGCTTGATCCGACGTTATGCTTTTCCTTCATGTAATCGGTGAGGAACGCTCGCAGCGGCGCGTAGCCCTCGGTCACGCTGTACTGGAGCGCGGCGATAGGGTCGCTGCTAAACAATCTCGCGGATATCTCGGCGATCTCCTTTGCGGGGAACGCCTCGGGCGAGGGGTTGCCTGCCGACAGCGAAACGACGGTCGGGTCGGCGGCGTATTTAAAGATCTCTCTGATAGCAGAGGGTTTGAGCGTTTGCACTCTGTCTGAGAAGGAATATTCCACAATTATCACTCCCGGTTCTTTTATTTTCCCACATTACATTTTATCACAGTTTAAATGAATACGCAAGTTCCGAAGAGGAATTTAAT
>OMPZ01000182.1 GCA_900313125.1 uncultured Eubacteriales bacterium
CATACCGATCGCCGAAGAGGACGAGGGCAAGGAACAGACCGCAGACGATCGAGGTGCTCCCGATGAAATATGAATACCTGATCTGGGATTACAACGGCACTATCATAGACGACGCGTGGGTCGCCGTTGCTGCTGAAAATGTCGTTCTCAGAGAAAACGGGCTGCCCGAGATAGACATGGAGTTCTATCTGCGCGAGTGCGAAATGCCCATTGAAAATTTTTACCGCAAAATATACGACTTCTCGAAATTCGATTTCGCCGCGATAGCCCACTCTTTCGTCAAAAATTACGATCTGATAGCGGCGGACGCAAAGCCCTTCCCCGAGGTATGCAGCGCGATAAAACGCTACTCACGGCTCGGCATAAGGCAGGGCGTTATCTCCGGGTTTGAGACGGGCAGACTTGAACAGAGCCTTAAAAGCTTCGGGCTTGACGGCTATTTTGATTTCATGTCCGGCTCGGACGACACAAGCTGCGGCAGCAAAAGCGAACGCGCCGTACAGGTCGTGAAGAAACACGGCTACAAGCCGGAGAGCACGCTTTTCATCGGCGATATGTACCACGACCATGAAACGGCTCGTCTCGTCGGCGCGGACTGTGTGCTGATCGCGAAGGGTCATCAGGGCGAGCAGGCGCTCAAAAAGCACGGCGGCGTCACCGTTTTGTCGAGCGCGGACGAGCTTGACGATATCATATTATGATCTTTATATTTATCTTCACCGCTCCTTTACGGGGCGGTTTTTTTGCAATATATTACAAAATTATTACAAATACCCGTGTTCCCCGAAAATCCGACAAAAGCACTTGAAATAAGACGTAAATTTTCATATAATGAATCTAAACGGTTTTTGAAAGGGGTTACAAAAATGCCGGGTGATCTGACATATTTCAAACGAAATGCCGTTAATTATTACGGTGTGTTTCTAAAAGGTTACGATAAGGGAAATCCTTACAAAGATAAACTGACCGTTGTCCGCAAGAATTATTACGAATCGGGTCTGCAAACGCAGAAACGCAAGTTCACCGATATGGGCGACGACGGCAAGATCTATAAATACAACTATTCGCTCAATGAGGACACGGTGCTCAAATGGAAGGTCGTTAATACTGCCAATCGTGTGCTCGAAAGAGTTCCGCCGCAGCGTGACGGCGACGATTACAGGGTCGAGATACGCGACAACTTCGGCAAGATACTGAAATGTATGTATTTCGGACCGTATCACAACTGGATAAAGACGAAGTACTACGGCGCGAACAGCACGGAGCCGGAAGTCGAGCTCGTTTACTGGGATAAAAACGGAATGGCGGCTATACTGAAGTATACCGCGGGCGGCGACGACAACCGCCCGGAGATACTTCACCCCTGCAGAGAGGTCGAGGACTCGAAGCTGCTGCAAAAGCTCACCGACAAGCTCGGTGTGCCCGAGGTCAGCACGCTTTGCTCAAACGGCTACATTTATTTTGCAAACGACAGAGTGGCGCGCCTTTGGGAGCGTTACTGCAAAGACCCCTCACTGCTCGACGACGGCGCTGCGGATTCCGACAATTTCGCCGAAAAAAAAAGCGAGCCTTTGAAAAGGATCGACCTGACTCAGACAGACGACGTTATCATTCCCGAAGCGAAAGCGAAGGAAAGACTTGTGTTCAGCTTTGACAGCGGCGAAAAGCCCCTGCCCTCGAGAGAGTGGGGCGCAAAGTTTGACAAAAGCGAGCCGGAAATGCCAAAGCTGCACTCCGATTCTCTGATGGAGAAAAACGACGGCGGCGAGAAGAAAAAGGATATCTTCGACCTTCTCTTTGACTATGAAAAGGAGAAGGAGCAGGACAAGGAAGATGACGGCGAGGACGACGAAACGATCGCCGAGAATAACAAAAATAACGATAAAGACGATGAAAAAGAAGACACCATCGACGTTCCCCGGACGGACAGCGAGCCGGAGGACGAGCTTTCCGACGAGGACGAGGACGACGATGAGCTTGAAGAGGACGAGCTTGATGAGGACAGCGGCGAGCTTGAGATAACGCGCGAATTTGATATTCCCGCGGCGGACGACAAGAAAAACCGCTCCTACGAGTACAAGCGGGCGCGCCCTGCCGCTGCCGACACTGCGGCTTCGCTCGACGAACGCGCCAGCCAGAAAACGATCGAGTTTATGAAGCAGTCGCTGTCTGAAG
>OMPZ01000183.1 GCA_900313125.1 uncultured Eubacteriales bacterium
AACAGCGTTTGCAAGCGTTACTTCGATCGTCTTGTCGTCTACAGCCTTGACGTTGAGCTGTGCGTCGGGGTTGACGTAGGTAGCTTCGTCGTTTGTGTCTGTCTCCCAGATATCAGCGTAGCCGTCGATGACCTCGAACATATAGCCGTAGTCGGCTGCAAGCTCTGTGGAAGCTGCGCGCTGCCATGCGAAAACGTAGTCGCCTGCGGTAACGTCCTTGCCGTCAGACCACTTGAGACCGTCGCGGAGCTTGTAGGTGTAGGTTACCGTACCGTCCTCGTTCTCAACGCCGTCAACGAGCTCCTCTGCTGCGTCGGCTACGATCTCAAGCTTACCGGAATCGTCCTGCTCCCACTTTGCAAGACCCGAGAAGAGGTGTGCAAGAAGTGTTGCACCGTCAACTGCGGAGTTGAGAGCCGGGTCGATCGTATCGGGCTCGCTTGCAAGAGAAACTGCGATAACGTCCTTCGACGTACCTGTTGTTGTCGTCGTGTCGCCGCCCTGAGATGCATTGCCGTCCGAAGCTGCGCCATTGTCACAGGCAGCCAGACTGAGCACCATAGCAAGGCAGAGAGCAGCAGACAATGTTCTTTTGAGTTTCATTACTGTTCAATCCTTTCTAAAGATAGATAAAAATAGAATCTATATGAGCCTTTTGGCGTCATAGCGTTAATTGATGTCGCCTGTGTGGTGGCAGGCTACAAAGTGTCCCTTCGATACCTCTTTAAATTCGGGCATCTCTTCGGCGCACTTTTCCGTCGCGTATTTGCACCTTGTGCGGAACGGACAGCCGGAGGGCGCGTTGAGCGGGCTGGGGATATCGCCGGAAAGCACGATCCTCTTGTTTGCCCTCGCGATCTTCGGGTCGGGCACGGGCACCGCCGAAAGCAGCGACTTCGAGTAGGGGTGAAGAGGGCTGTTATAGATCTCCTCGGCTTCTGCAAGCTCGACCATCTTACCGAGATACATTACGGCGATCCTGTCGGAGATATGGCGCACAACGAGCAGGTCGTGCGCAACGAAAAGATAAGTAAGCCCCAGCTTCTCCTGAAGCTCGTCGAACATATTGATGACCTGAGCCTGGATAGATACGTCGAGCGCAGAAACAGGCTCGTCGCAGACGATGAAATCGGGGTTTACCGCCAAAGAACGCGCGATGCCTATTCTCTGACGCTGACCGCCTGAAAACTCATGAGCGTAGCGCGCAGCGTGCTCGCTGTTGAGTCCCACATAGCCCATCAGCTCAAGTATCCTGTCCTGACGCTCCTGCTTTGTCGAATAAAGCTTGTGAACGTCGAGCGGCTCGCCGATGATGTCGGAGACCGTCATTCTCGGGTTCAGCGAGGAGTACGGATCCTGAAATACCATTGTCGCCTTCTTGCGGAACTCCTTGATGTCGGCGCGGTTCTTTATCTGCTTGCCCTCATACCATATCTCGCCGTCGGTAGGCTTGTATAAGTGAAGGATAGTTCTGCCGACCGTCGTTTTTCCGCAGCCGGACTCGCCTACAAGACCGAGCGTCTCGCCCTTGTTTATCGAAAACGAAACGCCGTCTACAGCCTTGAGCGGCTTTGAACGGAAGAGCCCTGTATTGATGTAAAAATATTCCTTGAGGTTTTTGACCTCAATAAGTGGTTTTTTATCAGCCAACAGACTCACCGCCCTTCTTTTCTTCTGTCTCCTTCTGACTCTTCGTCAGCTCGTCAAGCGTGATCTTGCCGTTTTGCAGCGCGTGCTTGACGTTCATCCAACAGGCGGCGGCGTGGTCGTCGTTGATGATGATCTTGTCCGCCCTGTGCTCGATGCAGACCTTCATAGCGAAGTCGCAGCGCGGCGCGAACGGGCAGCCCTTAGGCATATTGAGCAGGTCGATCGGCGTACCCGTGATGGGCTGCAGCTTTCTGCCGGCAGTATCAGTCGTCGGGATAGAGCGCATAAGGCCCTTCGTATACTCGTGGCACGGGTTGTAGAAGATCTCGTCCGCTGTACCCTGCTCGCAGATAGAGCCTGCGTACATTACGATGACCTCGTCGCAGATCTGAGCCACAACGCCGAGATCGTGCGTTATCATTATGATAGCCATGCCAAGCTCCTTCTGCAGCGAGCCCATAAGCTCAAGTATCTGAGCCTGGATAGTCACGTCGAGTGCGGTCGTCGGTTCGTCGGCGATGAGGATATCGGGTTCACACGCGAGAGCCATTGCGATCATAACTCTCTGGCGCATACCGCCCGAGAACTCGTAGGGGTACTGCTTCATTCGTCTCTCCGGCTCGTTTACGTTTACAAGTCGGAGCATCTCGACAGCGCGGTCGTAAGCTTCCTTGCGGTTGCGGTCGGTGTGGAGGAGTATAGCCTCCATAAGCTGATGACCTATCGTGTACGTCGGGTTGAGCGACGTCATCGGATCCTGGAAAATTATCGAGATCTTATTGCCGCGGACGGTTTTCATGACCTTCTCGCCTGCGTCAACGAGCTCCTGCCCGTCAAATTTTATCGAGCCGCCGACGATCTTGCCGGAGCCTGCAAGTATCTGCATTATCGAATAAGCCGTGACCGATTTGCCCGAGCCGGACTCGCCCACGATGCCGAGCACCTTTCCTCTGTCAAGCGTAAAGGAAACGTCGTTTACCGCCTTGACCTCACCCGCATCGGTGAAAAAGGAGGTCCTCAGATTTTTTACTTCAAGTAAAGCCATTTTCTGTTTATCCTCCTTGCTTTAGGCGTTGAGCTTCGGGTCGAACGCGTCGCGCAGACCGTCGCCGAAAAGGTTTAAGCTGAGCACGATAAGCGAGATCACTATCGCCGGGATAACGAGACGGTATGTGTAGCTCGTGATACCGTTGAGCGCGTCGGACGCAAGCGAACCGAGCGACGGCATCGGCGCGTTTACGCCAAGTCCGAGGAACGAAAGGTAGCTTTCGGTGAAGATAGCCGACGGGATCTGCAAGGCCGCCGAAATGATAACGACGCTGATGCAGTTCGGGATAAGGTGCTTTGTGATGATCCACTTGCCGCGAGCGCCCGTCGCCTGAGCCGAAAGAACGTACTCCTGCTCACGCAGCGAAAGTATCTGACCTCTGATAAGGCGCGACATACTTACCCAGTAGAGCAGCGCGAATACTATGAAAAGGCTGATGATGTTCGCGCCGATAGACTGAAGCACCGTGCCCTCGATAACGGGCGTGAGCGTGAGCTTGAGCACCGTTGAAAGCAGGATGACCATGAGCATATCGGGCAGCGAATATATGATATCGACTATTCGCATGATGATAAGGTCTACCTTGCCGCCGAAGTAGCCGGAGATAGAGCCGACAATCGTGCCGATAACGAGCACGATGATGCTTGCGAAGAAGCCTACAGCGAGCGAAACTCTCGTTCCGTAGATAACGCGGATAAAGTAGTCTCTTCCTGCGGCGTCGGTTCCGAAAACGTGCGGGAACACGCTCTCGCCGTTTTCGATCATCTTCTGCTCCGTTCTGCCGTATTCAAACGGAGCGAGGTTATTGTAAGAGGAATCTACCGGTCTGCCGGGCGTTACGCCAAGCTGAGTCTCGTAAGAGTACGGCCAGAAGAACGGTATGATTATGCTTGCGAGCGTTATCAGAATGATAACGATAAAGCTCACGAAAGCGATCTTGTTTTTGTAAAGACGCTTTACGCCGTCCTTGAAAAACGTCGTGGACGGGCGCATCTGCACAAGGTATTCTTTTTCCTTATCCGATGCCGGGTTGAACGAGTTGAGATCGACATGGAAGGAGATCGGGTTTATTTTCATTTTTGTTTATCCTCCTATTCCAATGTGATCCTGGGGTCTACTACCTTGTACAGAATATCGGTGACAAGGTTCATGATAACGATGAGGGCGGCGAGAATGATCGTCGTGCCCATTATCATGGGGTAGTCGCGGTTCGTAATGGAGCTTACGAAAGCGCGTCCGATGCCGGGAACGGCGAATATCTGCTCGACAACGAGCGAGCCTGTAACTATGTAGGCAAGCATGGGCCCAAGATATGTTAGCACCGGGATAAGCGAGTTCTTCAGCGCGTGACCGAAGATTATCTTCATTCCGGAGACGCCCTTCGCCTTTGCCGTGCGGATATAATCCTGACCGAGAACGTCGAGCATAGACGAGCGCGTAAGACGCGTGATATACGCCATCGGGTAAAGCGCGAGCGTGACGATCGGCAGCACAAGACCTGCCGGAGTCGAGCCGTTTGCGGGGAGCACCTTGAGCTTGATCGCGAAGAGCGCGAGCAGCAGCGAGCCCATGATGAACGAGGGCATCGAAACGAACGCCGTCGTGATGACCATTATCACTCTGTCGATCAGCTTGTTTCTTCTCAGGGCAGCCACCGCGCCGAGAACGATGCCGACAACGGCGGAGAGCGCCGCCGCGATAACGCCGAGCTTAGCCGAGGTTTTCATGCCGTCGCCGATAATGTCGATGACCATTCTGCCGCGCTGCTTGAGCGAGGGACCGAAGTCAAACTTTGTGATAATGTCTTTGAGATAGGTGAAATACTGTTCGCTCAGAGGCTTGTCAAGACCGTACTTTGCCTCCATCGCGGCCTGTACAGCAGGCGTGGTCGCTTTTTCGCCCACGAAAGGACCGCCCGGAACGGCGTGCATAACGAAGAACGTAACCGTTATGACCACCCACACGGTGAAAATCGCGAGCAGGATGCGCTTTACTATGTAAAGCATTGTCTTTGAATTCATCGATCATCCAACCTTATTTGTTTTTACGAGCAGACTGCCAAAGCACCGAAGAACCGCCGCTGAAAGGGCGAAAAAGAGAGAATATTCATTAAAAAAAAACATTCCTGCCCTAACATCAGGAATTTGACAATTTTTTTACTCGATTACTTCAATTTTAACACATATTCGCTACAATGACAAACCACAGATTCTGGAATATGTATAACAAATACTGCGGATATAGATATTTTTATAAAAAAATTTTGATATGTTTTATGCATTTTACTTTAAAGCGTTAATACTACGCATCGTGCGGGCTTGGGAAGGCGTGCGGTCGTTGTTTGTAAGTATGAGTTTTTTGTGTATTTAATTTGTTTAGTATATTTCTTCT
>OMPZ01000185.1 GCA_900313125.1 uncultured Eubacteriales bacterium
CGGTATGTCGGGCGCACCGCCGACGGTGTAAAGCTTCAGCTTCTGCACGTTTTGAAAAACACCGACCTCGCCGCCGACTATGCAGCCGGAAAATTCAGCGTTCTTGAACGCGGCGAATACATCGGCATCGTATGCTCGTGCCTTGAGGTGATACCGAAAAACGTCGTTATCCACAGGCTGACGGGCGACGGCGACAAACGGCTGCTTATCGCGCCGACATGGAGCGGCGACAAAAAGGCAGTTCTCGCCGCGCTTAACCGCGAGCTTGTCAGAAGGAACATCGTGCAGGGCAGCAGAGCAAAATAATTTTCGCAAAGAAAACACCACCGGCAGACGAACTGCCGGTGGCACTCTATGAAAGGAGAAACATGAGAAAATATCTTTATCAATACTGAGAGTAGTCGTTGCCGTAGCCGGCTGCCGGAGGCTCCGATGGAGCCATCGGAGCAGGTGCGAACGCCTCGTTGATAGCCTTCTGATAGAGCTTTGCGTACTTCTTGGAGTACTGGCACATATTCTGATACTCTTCCTCGTTGTAGTCAGCGTACTGAGCCTCTTCAAAATATGCGTCGAGCGTCTTGAGAGTGAGGTTCGTGTCAAGCACGATTTTAGCTGCTTTACATACGAAGTAGCCTACGAGCGCGCCTGCGAGACCGCCTGCAAGCGGGCCGGACGCCGTTGAGAGCATCGTAGCGAAGATAACGAACACAAGACCGAAGCCAAGACCCATACCGCAGATAATGAGGATCGCGAGCCACATTACATTGTTGAAAACTCTCTTCCACGAATCCCAGTAAACAGCGATACCGTCGGCGGCGCTCGTGTAGAGCGTCTTGCCGTCACGCCAGAAGGTGTAGCAGAGAACGAGGTCATAAGTAAAGCTGAGCGCGTGACCGATGACCCACTGACAGAATCTGATGAGCTGACCGAGCACGGGAACTCTCAGACGGTTCTCGGCGAATGTGTTGAGCTGCATCTGAAGCTGCTGTATCGAGCCCTTGACAGCCATTCTGTAGGACAGATACTCATTGCCCGAGGGAAAACGGTATGTCGTGCTCTCCTTTGCGAGCGCTCCCATATCGTCGGGGATCATGTTGACGGAGACCGCGTCGGTGATAATAGCCATGTGACCTGCGTGGAACCTGTAGCCCACAAAGAAGTTGATGCCCGCGTAAACAGCCAGCGAGATCACGAGCCAGATCAGCGTAGCGAGCCAGTTCATAAACTTGCCCTCGCCGCCGGACACAATGCCGGTGATGATCTTGAGCACGATGACAGAGACGATCGCCGACGCGATCGGCACAGCCATTCGCAGTCCGACATACTTGATAGTCTTTGTAAATATTTGATTTGATGAAAGTTTATCCATTTATTTGCCCTCCGAATTATAAATTTCAGAAAGAATTTTAATTTAATTTCTGATAAAAGAAAAAACTTAAAAAGACTTCGTTAGTATTATACCACAATATTCACATAAAAGTAAATACGCTTTTTCAAATTTTATTTACAAATGTAAGAAATTTTTTCGGCTATCCAAATAAAATTCTGCCGGTCTGTGATCCAGCCATTTATCCGGTACATAATTGTTGGGCAAAAAACGGCTAAAACAGCCGTTTTTCCGATAACACACAAGATCCAAAAGGCGGACTCCAAACTACCCCCACCCTCAAATTTGTCGATTTGCACAAAATCTATAAAAATATTTCTAACATCAATATTCCGCGGCGACAGAGCGTCAAAAAGCAAAAGAACCATACAAGGTAAATCCTGAAAGAAATCTTGAGTTTTTTAATAACAATAATATTATAATAGAATTTATTCCCTGTCAAATAAAATCGCCGTGCCCTAAAAAACTCAAAACGTGTAATTGAAAAACAAACAATGCTGTGGTATAATCGTGATATATAAAGATCCGCCTGTGCAGCGGATAAAAGGAGGCAGCGTGATGGCTGATACAAAAAAGAAGCTCCGACCTTCTATGCTATTCCTGACGGGCGCGGTGAGTCTGCTTGGTCTCTACCTTGAATACGCCCTGCTTGCGGCGGAGAGGTTTATTTTCGACAAAAGCTATAACGAGTTCACCATTACCGAAAGCGTCACACATTGGATAGTTACCTGCGTGGTGTGGGGTTTTCTCGGGCTGATAATTTTTTATGTCGCATCGCGCGTTTACGGCTTTGACCTGACTAAAAAGGACCGCCGCCCGACCGTTCGCGGGCTCGTAGTCGCGCTTCTCCTGCTGTCGTCGTCGGTGGGCGTGAAATATCTTCTGCTCGGCGGCTGGCAAATGACTCTCGACTTCAAGCAGCAGGGCTGGTTTCAGTTCATTTTCCTCAACGTCTACCGCCTGTTCGAGGCTGTGCTGCTCGTGTTCGCCGCCGTGTTCTTTCAGGAGGCGTGTCAGCGAGTCACAAAGATCGAAAACGAGCATATCCCGTGGGGCGGCGCGCTGCTTGCCCTGACATGGGGGCTTCTCCACTTCCTCACAAGCGGCGATATCATCATGGCGATCTTCTATACGGCGCTTGCGTTCTTTATCGGCTGCGCCCACCTCGCGGCGAAAAAGAACCTTTATATCTCATATCTCTTCGCCGCTGTACTTATCCTGCTGTAAAAACAACAGCCTTGAGCTTTTGTGCATTGACACACGCTCAAGGCTGTTTTTGTCGTTATTTTACAATGATCTTGTACGCGTCGGGAATGACCTCGACCGTAACATTCTTGTGGCTGCCGCCGTCCTCGCCGTCAGTAGTCCATTTTATTTCTTCCGTAGAAGTAAACTTTACCTTCTTCGTCGTGAATTTCACGATCTCGGGGCAGTCGAGATCCTGCGTTACAAGCGCCGAAAGTATCGACTGATAATCCGCCGGGGTGGTCGGGTTCTTGATAAGAACGCATTCCAGCAGCCCGTCGTTGAGCAGCGGCTCGTATTCAGAGCGGTTTTTCATGCCGCCTATAGATGTCGTGTTGGAAACGAAGCCGAGAACGAAATCGTCCTCAAGCTCAAGCTCCTCGCTCTCCACCTTGATGTGGTAGTACGAGTAGTTTTTCAGCCTGCGTATCGCTTCGATGATGTAAGCGGCATGACCGAGCTGGTTTTTCATCTTCTGCGGCGTCTCGTAGGAAACGTCGGTAAATACGCCGAACGCCGAGATGTAGAGATACGGCTTGTCGTTGAAACGTCCGCAGTCACAGCTTATCGGCGAGCCGCTGACGATAGTTTCGGCAGCCTTCGGTATCTCGAACGGTATCTCCAGACTGGAGCCGAAATCGTTCGTCGAGCCGCAGGGAATGTAGCCCAGCGTCACGCGCTCACCGCTCGGCAGCTCGACAAGCCCCTGTATCGTCTCGCTCAGCGTGCCGTCGCCGCCGCAGACGCACACAACGTCAAATTCCTTCGACCGCTCGATAACAACGTCGTGAGCGTCGTAGCGTTTCTGCGTGGGATATACCGTCACGTCGTAGCCGCCCTTGACAAAAATATCAACAACCTGCCAAAGCTCCTGGCGTATCATTGATTTTCCCGACGAGGGGTTAAACATCAGCAGAAGTTTTTTCTTGTTCATCGCAAATACCTCCAAATTAAATATTACAATTATAATTCCCCAAATCTGATATTGTTATTTTTTGATATGACATAGCTGTAGATCCCCTGCATCTCTTCGCTGTGGTAATGATTTTTCCTAATGGCGCAGAGCCTGATCTTCTTGTTGTTACGATCGTAAATGTAGAGCTTGCGCTGTATCTCGACGCCGCTGGTCGTCACTATCACCTGATACATACGCGTGATCTCGTCATAGCTGTAAACGCTGCCGGAATCCTTCGCGATGATGAATTTGTCGCCGAGGATGAGCGTGCCGTCAAACGCGCGCCCCGCCTTCTGAAAATCGTTGATAAGCACGGGATAGTCCGTTCTCTGCCTGATCTGTTCTATCTTTTTTACAAGCCGAGCATAAGGGATAATGTACTCAAAAACCACCATATATACAAGGCAGAAAATGCCGCCGAGCGACCAGATAACAAAAAACATCGTATCTGAATAAGACCGCGACCCGATAAAAATAAACAGTGCAGCCGAGATAATACCGCCGATAATATTATTAAAAGCCGGACGGGCGTATTTTATCAGTTCCTTCTCAGCCTGTTCCATTGTATGCATCCTCCTTAACCGTTATATCCAACTTTTACAGACGGCTGCACCGAGCAGATATACTCGATGACCTGTTTGTATTCCTCATTCCCCTTGCCGCGCAGAGGTATCTTCCCCACGTCTGTAACGTGACCGTTTTTCAGCTCAAGGCGAAGATCGCGCTTGTTCTCAAAAAGAGCGTCGCTTTCGATGTACTGGTACAGTCTATTGATCATGCTGTACGCGACGATCTCGCCGCTGCGC
>OMPZ01000280.1 GCA_900313125.1 uncultured Eubacteriales bacterium
CGTGCTACCGTTACACAATTCCCCAACGACAAGTGTTATTATATCACGATTTCTTTGTTGTGTCAACACTTTTTTTAAATTTTTTTATATTTTGCGGCGACCAAGCGGGCGCAGGCCATTCCGCCGAACTTTATCGGCAAAAATGGCATCTTATCCGCGCCATAAACAAAGCAGGCTTGCCGGGGTGCGGGTCTCTGATGGATACCTTAGCGCAGCCAAAGCAACGACCGACGCGGTTGGGAACCGTCCCCGACGGCAGCGGAGACCCGACCGGAAAGCCCCTTAATACCACGAAACTATATTGGTAAAATAAAATCTTCTCCGCGCAATAAACAATGTAGGCGCGCCTACCGCGCCGAGCCGCGCGGCGAAAAAGTTGTGCCTTAAACAACCTAAAAACGCGTAATTGTCACCGGGCACTGCCCGGCGCGTAATTGCCTGCGCCCGCTTGGGTGCTATGATTTGTCGGCGGATTTGGTGGTGAGGGAGGCGAGGAAGGAAAAAACTAAGGCGGCGGTGATGCCTGCGGCGGCGCTGGTGAGTGCGCCTGTGAATACGCCGATCCAGCCGTGAAGGTTTACCGAGCTTTTTACGCCCTGCGCGATAACGTTGCCAAAGCCTAAAAGTGGTACGCTCGCGCCTGCGCCGGCAAAGTCGAGCAGCGGCTGGTATATCCCGATCGCGCCTAAAAATACCCCGGCTACGACGTAGCTCGTCAGTATCCTTGCGGGCGTGAGCTTCGTTTTGTCAATGAGTATCTGACCGACCACGCAGATCAGTCCGCCTACCCAGAATGCGTTTATGAATCTCAACAGCATTGTTTGTCTCTCCTTTGATGTGAATTTGCATTTATGCCGTTATCATGCCCGACAAACGGCGAAATATGCGGTATCATGCGAGAAAAAATTTTTGATTCGTTAAAAAAATGTGAATAATTTATTGACGAGCCACACTTTTTGTAGTATGATTATTCTGAACGCTTTGGTCTCGGCTGCGAGATCATAACATGACTATTTGTATGTTATTTATGGAGTAATCAAAATGAAGATCATTATTGTTGGATGCGGAAAGGTCGGACGTACTATCGCCGAACAGCTCGACGGCGAGGGGCATAGTATAACGGTAGTAGACAATAATCCGCGCTGTGTGACAAGACTTGCCGAACACCTCGATATTATGGGCGTTGAGGGCGACGGCGCGAGCCGCTCTGTTTTGCAGGAGGCGGGCGTCGAGAATGCAGACCTCGTTATCGCGGTCGCCGACGCAGACGAGCTGAACCTTTATATCTGCCTTCTCGCTCACTGCTGCGGCGCGAAAAATACCATCGCGCGCGTCAGAAAGCCCGTTTATCACAAGAATATCAGCGAAAGCCAGGCGATGAGAAGGTCGATCGGTCTTTCGCTCATGATAAACCCCGAGAAGATCGCCGCAAACGAGATGAGCCGCCTTATCCGTTTCCCGTCGGCTATCGAGGTCGATTCCTTCGCAAGAGGCAACGTCGAGATATACACGCTGCGCCTTGCTCCCGAGCATTTCCTCGTGGGCAAGAAGATCGCCGATATCGGTCTGCTCAAGGGCGATATCTTTAAGGGCGAATCAAGAATTTGTCTCGTCGAGCGATCCGATGAGGTAATTATCCCCGGCGGCGACTTTGTGTTCGCGCCGAACGATAAGGTCTCGTTTATATGTACGCCGTCGAAGGCAAGCTGGCTTTTCAAGAAGTTCAACAAGGCGGCGACTGCAAAGGCGAAAAACGTGCTCATCATCGGCGGCAGCCGTACCGCGTATTACCTCGCGAGCATTCTCATCGAAAGCAATATCAACGTAAAGATCATCGAGAAAGACCCGGTGCGCTGTGACGAGCTTTCCGACCTGCTGCCCGGCGCGAATATCATTAGGGGCGACGCGCTCAACGAGGAGCTTCTCAACTCCGAGGGCATCGACAAAATGGACGCCGTCGTTACGCTGATGCACCTCGATGAGGAGAACATCATGCTCTCGCTGTACGTCAGACAGAAGAGCGACGACAAGTGCATCACGAAGGTCGAGCGTATCGTTTTCGATAAGCTTGTTGACACGATGCCGCTCGACAGCGTTATTCGTCCGCGTGAGCTGACCGCGGAAGCGATCGTTCGCTACGTCCGCGCCGTTAAAAACTCCGAGGGCAGCAACGTTGAGTCGCTTTAC
>OMPZ01000186.1 GCA_900313125.1 uncultured Eubacteriales bacterium
GGGTATTACAACAACAGGTATTATGCGACGGGCTACGGTGCTGTAGAAACTCTTGCCGGTACGCCTTTCAATGAACGTCTCGAGCAGATATTCACAGAGATCAACGGAGTGATCGAACGCTGCAAGCCCGATGTCGTTGCTATCGAAAAGCTGTATTTTCAAAACAACCAGAAAACAGCCATCGACGTTGCCCAGGCAAGAGGAGTGATCCTTCTTGCAGCTCAGCTAAACAGACTGCCCGTTTACGAGTATACCCCGCCGCAGGTCAAGACGGCTGTGACGGGCTTTGGCAGAGCGCGTAAGGAACAGGTAATGGAAATGACAAAGCGGCTGCTCAGACTTGAAAAAATGCCACGCCTTGACGACACGGCAGACGCGCTCGCAATTGCGATCTGCCATATACAGGCATACGGCTCGCCGCTGAGAAACTATATGATCGACAGAGGGATCTAATTTATGATATACAGTTTGAAAGGAAAGCTTATCCACAGAACGCCGGCATTTGCCGTTATAGAATGCGGCGGTGTCGGATACAAATGCCTGACCTCGTTGATGAGTCTGCGCGATATGCCCGATATCGGCAGCGAGGTCACGTTATATACGCTGATGAATGTTCGTGAGGACGCAGTAGAGCTTTTCGGTTTTACCACGACGGAAGAACGCGAATGCTTCAGTATGCTGACGAGCGTAAGCGGCGTCGGTGCGAAGGTCGGAACGGCTATTTTATCCGAGTTTACTCCCGAACAGGTGGCGGTATGTATTGCCTCCGACGATCCAAAATCGCTTACAAAGGCAAGCGGCGTGGGCAACAAGCTCGCTCAGAGGATCGTCCTTGAACTGAAAGACAAGGTCAAGAAGCTCAATGCAGGGTCAAGCGGAGTAAAGCTGCCTGTAGGTAGCGCTGCCACAGCAGCGTTTGGTAACGTGAAAAACGCGATCGACGCACTCGCTGTGCTCGGCTATGACAGCTCTGAGATAATGCCCGTCATATCTCAGTTTGACAGCTCGCTCTCTGTCGAAGAGCTTATTCATCTTACACTTTTGGAGTTTGGCAAAAGCAAGGGGGCATAATTCATGGACGAAATGGATTTTGAAGACAGGATAGTTTCAACATCGGAGATTCCCGAGGATATATCGGGCTCCGACAATCCGCTGCGCCCCAAAACACTTGACGAATATATAGGACAGGACAAGGTCAAAGAAAACCTGAAGGTATTTATCGAAGCCGCAAAGCAGCGCGGGGAGATCTTAGACCATGTTTTGCTTTACGGTCCTCCCGGGCTCGGTAAAACTACGCTGTCGCAGATCATCGCCAATGAGCTGAATGTAAATATTCGTATAACCTCCGGACCTGCAATAGAAAAGCCCGGTGATCTCGCCGCACTTTTGACAAATCTCAGCTCCGGCGACGTTCTTTTTATCGACGAGATACATCGAATATCGCGCGCTGTCGAAGAGATCCTTTATCCTTCGATGGAGGATTTCGCGATAGACATCATTACGGGCAAAGGACAAATGGCAGCATCTTATCATTTGCCCTTGCCGAAGTTTACTCTAGTCGGCGCGACTACAAGAGCAGGTCAGCTCACTGCACCTCTGAGAGATCGTTTCGGAGTTGTGCTGAGACTTGAGCTTTACTCTCCCGAAGAGCTTGCAAAGATCGTTACACGCAGCGCGGGCATTTTAGGTATTCCGATAGATAACGACGGTGCGCTTGAGATCGCTTCACGTTCGCGAGGTACGCCGAGGATCGCAAACAGACTTCTGCGCCGTGTGCGTGATTTTGCTCAGGTAATGGGCGACGGCGTTATCAACTGCGATATTGCACGCTCCGCTCTTGATAAGCTTGAAATAGACGAGCTTGGTCTCGACGCGAACGACCGCCGTATGCTCCATGCTATCATCAAATTCTATAACGGAGGACCGGTAGGTCTCGAAACTCTTGCTGCCGCGATCGGTGAAGAAGCGGTAACTATCGAAGATGTTTACGAACCGTACTTGATGCAGATCGGCTTTTTGAGCCGTACTCCAAGAGGACGCTGCATCACCTTGGCAGCGTGCCATCATTTGGGCGTAGGTTATCCTAAGGGCATGACCGTTGCCGAACCGACTTTGTTTTCGTCTTTAAACGACGATCAAGAATAAATAAGCAGCATTTCAAATTGAATATACAAATTCGTTTCAGGAGGAAAATACAACTATGGGAAGATTATTCGGTACAGACGGCGCGCGCGGAGTAGCAAACAGCGAGCTTACATGTGAGCTGGCAATGAGTATAGGTAAAGCCGCCGCAATGGTACTTATCAAAGAGGATAACGGCAAAAAGCCGACAGTATTTATAGGCAAGGACACGCGCCTTTCATCAGACATGCTCGAGGGCGCGCTCACGGCAGGGCTTTGTTCGGTCGGAGCAAATGTTGTGCATCTCGGAACTATCCCGACTCCGGCAGTCGCGTTCTTGGTAAAGAAGCATCATGCAGATGCCGGTATCATGATATCCGCGTCACACAATCCGTTTGAATTTAACGGCATCAAGATATTCAATTCCGAAGGCTACAAGCTGCCCGACGCACTCGAAGAAGAAATCGAGGCGATCGTCCTTGACAACGCGGAGCCTTATCCTACTCCTACAGGCAGCGGTCTCGGGAGCGTTTCTCTTCTGCCCGAGGCTATCGACGAATATGTAGATCATATCGCAGCAAGCATTGACGGAACTCTTTCGGGTATAAGGATCGCGATAGACTGCTCCAACGGTTCGGCAAGCGCGACTGCAAAAAAGCTCTTCGATAAGCTTGGCGCTGATTACGAGATCATGAACGCCGGACCCGACGGTATAAATATAAACGAAAACTGCGGTTCAACACATATCGAGTTACTTCAGAAATATGTGAAAGAAAATAGCTTTGACTGCGGCGTAGCATTTGACGGCGATGCTGACAGATGTCTTGCCGTAGATGAAAACGGCGAGCTTGTTGACGGTGACTTTATCATCGCGATCTGTGCAAAAAGCCTTAAA
>OMPZ01000189.1 GCA_900313125.1 uncultured Eubacteriales bacterium
AGCGTGACAAGCTTGCCGTAGGCGGCGCCCGAAAAGCTGCCGTCGGGGTTTTCTTTCCACCGAAACGCCTGACCGCAGTCAAGCGTTTCGGCGAGAGTGAAATCTGTAATATTGTGAAGCTCCATAGTTATCTGCTCTTTTCGACCGCGCTGTTTTCCACATCAACGCGCTCCGATGTTAAAAACTCTACGCTTCGCTCAATAGCGTCCTTTGAATTGCCCCACGACTGCCCCTTGCTGCGGTAGTCGAACATCGAGCAGAAGTGCGTTATGTCGCCCTTGAGTGTTTCGAGATATCCGCCGCAAAGCTTTGACGTGTCGGCGTAAAACTGCGGCAGAAGCTTCGACGAGATGCCGCGGTTCATCGCGGCTGTCATCAGGTCGGAGAAATGCGTAAGACAGATAAACTGCTGCGAGTTGTACAGCGCGCGAAATTCGTCGTCGTTAGCGTAGCTCGAAAAGATCGTCTGGTACATATGCTCCATGCCCCAGTTCACCTGGTCGCAGCAAAAGCACGTTTCGGTGAGTTTTTTCACCGCTGCCATTTTCTTCTTGTCGGGCTTGCCCTTCACGTCCTTCGGGATAAACTCCGTCTTTATCTTGTCGAGGTGGCTTTCGAGAATGAGCGCGTTTGAAAGGCGCGTGCCGCAGGCGAGCATCATGCCGAAATGACGGCGGCAGAAACCCGATTCGTTAGTCTTTATGCGAACCTCCGGCTCCATCATAGCCGCACCCGTGATGTAAACGGTGGAACGCTCCTCGAGCATATCGCGCATTCTGCACAGAGGGCAGCCGTCCTTCGGGACAAAGACGTCGTTTATAGGAATAGTGGTAATATCTTCTCTCATGAGGTATCTCCTGTCAGATCTTGAACAGGCAGTAGCTCTGACCGGCGAGAGTTATCTTTCCGTCGGAAACGTCTGCGCTGCCTATCTCGAATACCTTCTCTTTCATTATATAGTCAAACGGTACGGAAACGTCCTCCGCCTTCGGGTTGACTGCTACGATGAACGAGCCGCGTCTGAATATGAACGGGTACTTGTTCTTCTCGGCGAAAACGATCTCGAAATCGCCGTTGCCGCAAAGCTCCTCGTTTTCTTTTCTGATAGCGATGATCTTCTTTACTGTGTTGTAAAGCGAGTTTTCGTCCTTCTCCTGCGATTCGACAGAGGGCGCGTCCTTTCTCGGGTCAACGGGCAGATAAAGCTTGTCGGCAGGCGCCGTTGAAAAGCCCTTGTTAATGCCGTTTGTCCACTGCATGGGGGTACGCGAGCCGGTACGGCTGAAGCCGCCCTCCTTGCTCGTAAGCTCGGACATATAGCGCATTCCGATTTCGTCGCCGTAGTAAAGGAACGGCACACCCGGCAGGGTAAAGATCGTGCAGAAGTTTATTTTCAGCTCAAGCTCGTCATACCATGCGGACATTCTCGGGTTGTCGTGGTTGCAGGTGAAAAAGCTGATGTAGCCGCCGTCCTTCGTTGCGAGGTAGTTATCGGTATATTCGTTGACGAGCGTCATGATATCGCCCTTGCCCTCCTTGCTGAAGTAGCTTTCCTGCTCGCCGGTCTCGTAGTTGTAGTAACGGAACGCCGTGGAATAGCCGTTTCCGCGGTGGTCGAGGTAGAAATCGGCGTGGAAGCCGCCGCGGCTGATGGCGCGCTTCGGCGCGCACCACTCGGAAATGAGAGCGCACTCGGGGTAATCCTTGTCCATCATCTCGCGGATACCTGCCCAGATAGCGGCTGTGGCGATCTTTTCGTCGTCGTTTTTAACGAGGGAATCCGCCATGTCTACGCGGAAGCCGTCGCAGCCCATGTCCATCCAGAAACGCATGATGTCCTTGATAGCCTTTACGGTACGCAGACAGTCGGGGTGGTTCGGCGGGAGCTGCCAGTTGGGGTGGGTGATCTCGTGGAAGCCGTAGTTGAGCGCAGGCTGCGAGGAGAAGTAGTTGACCATGTAGTTGCCGTCACGGTCGGTGATGCCGCACATAAGGCGGTACTGCGGCGGCGCTTCCCACACGCTGTCGGTCCAGATGTAGCGGTTGGAAAGCTCGTTTTTGAGCGGCTGCTTGCTCTTTGTGAACCACTCGTTCGTGTCGGAGGTGTGACCGGGCACGAGGTCCATGAGTATCTTCATGCCTCGCTTGTGTACCTCTTCAAAAAGACGCTTTGCGTCGTCGTTCGTGCCGTAGCGCGGAGCTATCTTGTAGTAGTCGCGAACGTCGTAGCCCGCGTCCATGAACGGCGAATCGTAAACGGGGTTGAGCCAGATCGCATTGCAGCCAAGCTGCTTGATGTAGTCGAGCTTAGAGATAAGACCCTCGATGTCGCCTATGCCGTCGCCGTTAGAGTCGCAGAACGACTGCGGATATACCTGATAGAAAACAGAATTTTTAAGCCAGTTTGGCATAATGATCTCCTCCTGAAAGCAAAATAGAGTTTAGTCAATTTTAACATTTTTCGACCTCGTATGTCAATATATTTTTCGGAATAAAGGAACAACTGCAAAAAAATACCGCCCGGTCAGACCGGACGGTACTAAACGGTATTTTGGCAGGTGTGCCCCTTCCTGAATTTCTTTTGACCCAAAGGGTGGGTAGCAGCACGATCTCTACTTCAAAATACCAATTTATTCCTTTTCCAAGGGCTGAGTATCGAGTGAACCCGGCGAATAGATCTCAGC
>OMPZ01000188.1 GCA_900313125.1 uncultured Eubacteriales bacterium
GCCCGGCATCGGGTCGATAGTTGCGATAACGTCCTGTATCTCCTTGAGACCGAGACCGTGCTCCTTAAGGATAGCTATGCGGTACTGCATGAGCTTGTTGTAATCCGGCTCGTCACGCGTAGTTTTCTTAAGCTCGGGGATCCCTGCCGCCTCGGCAAATGCGATCCATATCTCGGGAACGAGTACGCCCTCAAGGTCTAAACAAGTAATGTACATTTTCATCAAATCCTTTCTCCCGAAAAAGATCAAACGATCTTTTTCAGCTCCTTATTTATATTATCCAGAATATCCGACACGTCATATAGGAACATGTTCTCAAAAAGCTTCATGAGATTTTCGTTGAAATTCTCCGGCAGGATCTTACAGTCTCTCAGACATATCTGCACCAGCTTTTTTTCGCCAGGGTGGGTCAGTCTGTTAACCGCAAATATTACATCGAAATAGCTCTCTAAGAACGCGGCTACTCTGTGATTTACGCTGACATAATCATGACGGTAGAACGCCTTGCCGACCTGCTTGTCGTAAGACGGCAGATATCCGTTGAGGAGCGCCATGTTTCGCTTGATTATAGCCTGTGCAAGCTCCTCGGGGTATTCACGCTGCGCGCTTTCATACAGCCTGGTGAATCTGCCGCTTTTGTCAAAGATGATCTCGCTTGTTTTGATGTTGTGCCAGAAGCAGGTGGAATATCCGTTTTTCGCTATGTTGTATTCAAACATCATATTGATCATATCTTCAAAATAACCGGTGCAGCGATAAATAACATCAACAAAAGTGCCGTCCTTGAGAACGAGGTTATCTTCGCTCTCAAAAAACGCGTTCCCTATCTCCGCCTGTGAACAGAGCGAGGAAAGATACTCCCGTCTGATCTCGGCAGGGACTATCTCTTCACCGTACACATACAGATCGTAGTCGGACTTTTCGTCGGTGTTGCCTGATGCGCGCGAACCGGCGAGCGCAAGGGCGTCAACAGATGGAATACTCCTAATTCTGTCGTACAAATCATTCAACATAACGTCACCTCCGTCGGTCAGTCGTTTATCGGAGTGCTGCCCATGAGGTAGACCATGACTGCCTTCTGAGCGTGGAGACGGTTTTCAGCCTCCTCAAAGATCTCGTCGGCATGGTCCTCAAACACCTCGGCTGTGATCTCCTCTTCCCTATGTGCCGGCAGGCAATGGAGCACCATTGCGTCCGACTTAGCCGCGTTCATAACGTCGGCGTTGATCTGGTAGCCTGTAAAGGCTTCCGCTCTTTTCTTTGCTTCCTGCTCCTGACCCATCGACGCCCAGACATCGGTGATAACGACGTCCGCGTCCTTGGCAGCGTCCTTCGGGCTGCGGAGCATCTCGAACTTGTCGCCGTACTCCTTTGCAAAGTCGAGAACGAGCTGATCGGGCTCATAGCCCTCGGGGCAGGCTACGGAAATAGACATACCCGTTTTGAGCGCGCCGACGATCAGCGAGTTCATCATGTTGTTGCCGTCGCCGATAAAGCACATCTTCATGCCGTCGAGCTTGCCCTTGTATTCTCTGATAGTCATAAGGTCTGCAAGCACCTGGCAGGGGTGACAGAGATCTGTAAGACCGTTGATGATCGGGATAGAGCCGTTCTCGGCGAGATCCTCCACCTCCTTCTGCTCGAAGGTCCTTATCATAATGCCGTCGAGGTAGCGTGAAAGTACGCGCGCCGTATCCTGGATAGGCTCGCCTCTGCCGATCTGCGTTTTGTCGCTCGAGAGGAAGAGAGCCGTACCGCCAAGCTGGAACATACCTACCTCAAAGCTGACTCTCGTTCTTGTGCTTGCCTTCTCGAATATCATACCGAGACTTTTGCCGTCAAGATATTTTTTTGAAATGCCGTGCTTTTGCTCGTACTTGAGCTGGTCTGCGAGATTGAGAACCGTCATGATGTCCTCGCTCGTCCAGTCAAGGAGCTTTAATAAGTGTTTCATGAGGATAGTCCTTTCAATATATTTTGTCGGGGGTTACCCATTTCATCGGGGAACGCCAATAGTTCGGCGGCATTCCCCGTGATCTTTCAAGGCGATCAGTTCTCTTCGCCGTCGCCGAGCGTTTCGAGGATCGATCTCTCGAGGATCTCAAGACCCTCGTCGATATCCTCATACTCGATGCTAAGCGGAGGGAGAAGTCTTACAAGGCTCTTAGCCGTGAGGATAAGGAGTCCGTTTTCGGCGCACTTGCCGAGGACCTCGCCGGCGTTGTCCTTCTCAAGAACGATGCCGATCATGAGACCCATGCCGCGGACCTCCTTGACGCCCTTCATCTTCTTGATGCGCTCGCGCATATAGTGACCCTTTGCGCGAACCTCTGCGAGGAACTCCTCATTGCCGACGATCTCGAGTATCTTGAGCGCGCCCGCGCACGCGATCGGGTTGCCGCCGAAGGTCGTGCCGTTCGTGCCGGCTGTGAGGACGTCCTTAAGCTCCTCAGTACACATACAAGCCGACAGGGGCAGACCGCCGCTGAGAGCCTTCGCGCTCGTTACAACATCGGGCTGGATACCGAAGTTCTCGTAGCAGTAGAGCTTGCCCGTTCTGCCGACGCCCGTCTGTATCTCGTCTACGATGAGCAGCAGACCGTTGTCCTTGCAATACTGCGCAAGGTCTGTTACGAACTGCTTGTCGAGCGGATTTACGCCGCCCTCGCCCTGTATAAGCTCGATCATAACGGCGCAGGTGTTCTCGTTGACAGCGTTCTTTATGCTCTCCATGTCGTTTGCCTTGGCAAAGCTGAAGCCCTCTGTAAACGGAGTGAAGTACTTGTGGAAAACGTCCTGACCCGTAGCGGCAAGCGTCGTGATCGTTCTGCCGTGGAAGGAGTTTTCAAGCGTTACGATGTGCGTATGCTGCTCGCCGAAGCGGTCGGAGCCGTACTTTCTCGCGATCTTGATCGCGCACTCGTTGGCTTCCGCGCCGGAGTTTGCGAAGAACACCTTGCTGAAGCCTGTTTTCATGCAAAGCATCTCTGCAAGCGATATCTGAGTCGTGTTATAGTAAAGGTTCGATGTGTGCTGAACGTTATAGATCTGCTTTTCGACAGCCTCTGCCCAGCGTCCGTCGGCATAGCCGAGCGCATTTACACCGATACCCGAGGTGAAGTCTATATACTTCTTGTTGTTTATGTCGAATCCGACTGCGCCAAAGCCGCTCTCGAGAACGACCGGTACACGCTTGTAAACGTGCATCATCGTCTGCTCTTCCGTCTGCTTTACGATATCGAAGATCGTCATATCGTCGAGGTTTTCTTCCTCGGTCTTTTCGTCTGTCTCGCCGGGCTTATCATCGGCTTTTTTGAGATCGAGCGGTGTTTTTTCCGTGTTTTCGTCATCATCGGGCTTGTCACCGTCATCGGGCTTGTCGCCGTCATTAGGCTTGTCGCCGTCGTCGGACTTGTCACCGTCATCGGGTTTGTCGCCGCCGTTATCCGACTTGCCGTTTTTGCCTGCCGCAAGCTCGGCTTCGTTTGCTTTGCGCATCTTCGCCACGGCAAGATAAACTATCAGCATCAGCAGGCACACACCCGAAACGAAAATACCGTATAGCGTACCCGGGGTATGATAATCAAAACGGATCGTGTTCTCCTGATTTGCCGGGAGCTTTACCAGCATAAAGCCGAAGTCGCCGACCGTTATCTCTGCCTTTTCGCCGTTCACGGTAGCCTTCCAGCCCGTATCGTAAGGCACGGTGAAGAGCGCGTACTCTTCGTTCTCGCCTGTTTTCATCTTGGCTTCAAAGCCCTTTTTGTCACGTTTGAAATCGTAGCAGCCGGAAGCGATCCTCTCTTCGCAGTTTTTGATATATGCCGCCTGAGAATAATCCATATCCTTCGCGTAGACCTGCGTCATACCCATACCTGTCAGCTCAAACATCTGATCTGTCGAACCGACAACGAGCGTATCAAGCAGAACAAGATGCCTGTAATATGAAGGTATCTCGTCAAAGTCTGAGGAAAGCATAAACTTATCGAAGGTCATACCCATAGGTACGGCGTACTCGTTCTCATAGATATCAAAGCCGTTCCATGTTTTGAGCAGCTTATAGCCGGGGTATATCGGCTGATCGTCGGAATCCTTGAGACTCAGCTTGTTGCCGGTGTGATTAAAGATATACTTCACATTGAACAGCGATCTGTAGCCGTACATTCCGTTATCAAGGTTCGACAGAGTCACTCTGTTAAAGCCGATGCCCTGGAAAAATCTTCCGATCGAGCTGCTGATCGTACTGTGGAAGCTTGAAAATCCGGGGATATGCCAGAAAATATTTGCGTTGTCGTCCTCAAGGAATACGCCTTCGGCTTTTCCGCCGAGAGCCGCAACTTCATTGACAAACTGATCGTTCTTTTCTTTCAGCGTCGCATAATCGCTTGTTCCGATAGTATCGGCATCATACGCGAAGTTCGTATATGTATAGCGCGTAACGATATCGCTGCGGTGAAGCTGTATATCGTCGATCCCGATATCATCACGCGGTGCGTTGAGCAAGCCGTCTTTCACAGCGTTTATCTTCGTTTCACCGTCATATTTTTCGGTGATAAAGTTCGGCGCCAATGTTGCGAGGATAGCGATCGAGAGTATAAGCGCGCTGTAACGCTTGAAGGCATCCTTATTAGTCTTGTAAAGCTTAAGGAATAACGCAAAAAGCGCAATATTTATAAGTGCGGTCGAGGCATAGAGCCAATAGATACCGCTTACAGACATCAGACCCCATGTTCTTGTTATCTGTACTCCGTTGGTCGTTGCCTTTGGAGTAAGACCGATTATTACTATAATTACCGAAGTCAAAACGAAGTTCGTAATGATAGCCTTTTTCCACTTGGTAGATGGGTCCTCAAGCGACATTACAGAGCCCTGTGCCATTATAAGCAGCAGCATGAAGAACCAGCGCAGATACGTTGAGTTCGTGAACATCTGGAACGTACTGTTCAAGATCGGCACGAACATGAATACAGTACATACGCCGTAGAAAACGCGGATCCACTTGTTTCTGTGCTTGTTGAACAAAACGGCAAATACGCCTGCCATTCCGAACAGCGGGAGGAACGCCGTGATAGACGACCATTTATGAGAATACTCGGGAACATATACATCCATTCTCGGAGTCTCGGGCGGCATGAAGAACGAGATGATCGTGTTCCAATATACATGACCGGTACTGTATACCCAATACCCCCAGCCCGTGAGATTTTCTGTTGTTACACGAGTATTTCCGACTACCTGATAGATCGTTGGCAGCAGGATATACATTGATATCGCCGTGCCGAGCACCGCTTCGAGGATAAGATAAAGCGAACGGCGCGCGTCCATTTTATA
>OMPZ01000190.1 GCA_900313125.1 uncultured Eubacteriales bacterium
TCCTTGCCCTGAGGGTAGCGGATAATGAAGCCGTACTCGTGGCAATGTTCGGCAAGCCAGATAGCTTCGGGTGTGCCAATGAACGAGTCGTTGATGATGTTGCAGTCGATAGCCATGCCCGTCTGATGCTCGGAGTGACCGGCGCGCGCGGAGAAGGTGTCGGCGGACGCCTGACCGTAGTACGAAACGTAGCCCCAGTAGAGGTTGTCCTGATAATCGTAGGAGCGGAAGCCGGAAGCGAGCCAGATGTAGATGCCGTCGTTTGCCGCGCCCTGCCTGAGCTGCTCAAAGGCGGCGGCGCACTCGGGTGTAAGCCCGCCGGGGTTGTAGCTGCGCGGCAGGTAGTACGTTTTGTTTACGATGAGAATACCGTCGATGTAGCATTCCTCACGCGGGTACTCGTTATATTCCTGCTCGCCGTTCTCGTCGTCGTAGCCGTTGCCGTTTTCATTTTCGTCATCATTCTCATCGTTATTCTCGCTGTAGCCCTGTTCGGGAGAGACCTCCTGCGGCATCGTCACGGTGAGGATAACAGAGTCAACGAGGTCTTTGTTGCTTTCAGGAACAACGGTTATCGTACACGCGCCCTCTTTGTGAGCCGTGACGGAGCCGTCGTCGTTGATGGAAACGACTGAATCGTCCGACGTCGTGAGCGTTATTTTCGTCGTATCGACATTTTCGGGCTCAAGCGTGACGGTAGGCGAGGTCGTCTGACCGACGGTTAGCACCGTTGTCGGGAACGACATCGTGACGGAGGTCGCCTTTTTGGGCGTTGTGTCCGCCTGCTGCTCGGTGCCGGTGCTGTTTTCCGCGGGCGCGGAGGACTGTGCCGACTGATCGTTCCGAGTTGTCTGCGGCTTTGATGTGGTCTGCGGCTTTGACGATGTGCCTGACGCCGTGCCGTTTACGGTGACGGTGATCTCAGCCTTGACGTTTTTGTCGGAGCTTGCCGCCGCCGTTATGATCGCCTTGCCGGCTTTGAACGCGGAGATGCGTCCGCTGTCGTCAACGTCGGCGATCTTGTCGTCGCTGCTTGACCAGACTACCTTGTCGTTCGTCGGGATAACGTTTGCCGTTATGTATTTTTCCTCACCGACATTAAGCGTTACCTCTGTCTCGCTGACGAGAAGCTCCTGCGCGCCGGGCTTTGACTCGGCGGCTGTATCGGTGTCGCTCTCCTTTTTGCTCTCCGCCTTTGAGACAGCCGACGAGCTTTCGGCATTGTCGTGCGTTTCGACGGCGGGCGCGGAGCTTATGTCTATCACGGGGTCGGGGTCGTTTTTCTGTATGGCGCAGCCCGATGCTGTCAGCATAGCGGCAGCAAGTACGGCTGCGAGCGTTCGTTTTATGCTTGCGTGTTTCATATTATTCATCTCCATTATCATCTGCGAAGGATTATTCCCAAGGAAATATCGTCGCCGCTGCCCTTCTGCGACATTTTCGGCAGATAGTCGAGCAGCTCGAGTATCGCGAAGCTTTCGTCCATGCTCTGGAAGGAGTTCATTATCATCTTATAGAAATCGTGCAGCTTCTCCTCGCTGACAAAGCAGTTGTCAACGCCGTCGCTCGAAATGAACAGTGCCTTCGGGAGCTTCTTGCTGAAATGGTGGCGCATATTGTAGATCGCCGTGCGGTCACAGATCGACGTTGTAAGATTGAGCATACATTTGCTGTCGTGGGGGATAGGGTGGTCGAAATTGCCCTGGTGATCGACCGTGACGCATTCGCCGTCGCCGATATGTATGCCGAACCAGAACTCGTCCGTCACGACGTTTACGAGCATGGTCGTGCCGTAGGCGTATTCGATCTTGTTGCCCGTGGCGTACTGCATACGCATTTTCGGGCTGACGTTTTCAAGCTCGTCCATCGTGAACGGGTCGTCGTAGTAGTCCGCCGCTACAAGGTCGTTCCACTTTGCGATGATGCTTTTTTCAAGCTGAACGAGCATTTCGTCTATCTTCACCTCGTCGTCGGCGTAAAACGACAGCATTGGCAGAATATCCCTGTCCTTCATGCAAAAGCGCACCGCGTCCACGGCAAACCCGCTGCCGCGGTCGGAGCGGAAATAATCCTCGCCGCCGTGACCGTCGCAAACGGCGGTAAGCAGGTAGTCGTCCTTATTCACGCTGACAGACGCGTCCTGACACGGCTTGCGCGCCTTCTTGTGGCTCGAGCCCATTACGGTAAAATTGTATGCCTTGTATTTCATGATGTCACTACCATTCTATAAAGTCGTCGTCAACGTCAAACTCGCCGTCCTCGTAAGCCGCGCTCACCTGCTCTTCAAACGCTTCCTGCTTTGACTTTACCTCGTCGATCTCGCCGCCGCCGACAGCCGTGCTCTGCGAGCCGATCTGCGAGGAGGTGACGGACACGAAGCGTATCATCTTTTTGAGCATTTCGGGATTGTGAACGGAAAGCACCGTCTCGTCGCTGCCGGTAAACTCGGCGAGGACGTCCTT
Organism: uncultured Eubacteriales bacterium; assembly: GCA_900313125.1. Lineage (GTDB taxonomy): Bacteria > Bacillota > Clostridia > Oscillospirales > Acutalibacteraceae > RUG592. The sequence continues at coordinate 2,463 of OMPZ01000190.1, forward strand.
GTTTGCGTTTTCACCGATAGCAACGGCGACCTTGATCGCCTTTTTGAACCAGTTGTTTGACCAAAGCTGTTCAAGCCCCTCTTTGTAATTGTCGGTGGGCGCGCCGTCCGACATGAGGAAGATAGCCGGAGCAAACGAGCCTGTGATGTCGCTCATGAAGGAGTTTCGCGACAGCTTTTCGCTCAGCGCCCTGCACGCTTCGCCGAGATCGGTAAGCCCCACGGCGTTGAGGTACTGCCAGTCAAAGCCGTCGGCGGGCACGGGATTCGGAGTCAGCCAGCGCGCGCCGCTCGAAAACTCGAGCACGGCGATCTTGATCTCCGCGTCGGCGTTGTTCTCGGAAATCTCGCGTATCTCGGGGATAACGTCCTCGACCGCCTGATTGAGCGTGCCTATCTTCGAGCCCTCCATGCTGCCCGATGTATCGACAACGAAGAACAGCACCATTGTTCTCCGCGCCACTTCAACTACGTCATCGTAAATATTAGCCATAATACCCTCCGCTGATTTAGATCTAATGATCTGAAATTTGCTCACAATAATCTAACTATAATTATACTACTAAGCTGTCTGTTTTTCAATGAATATTGTATTAAGGGACAGTAAAAGAAAATAAAACCGGTTTATTTGTTGCCTAATGTTAAGAAATATGATAGAATAAACACGTTACCGCCCCTATACATGGTACAGAAAGGGGCGTTACTGCATGGAGTATGTACTTTCGTTTGTCATCTCTGTCTTGGCAGGTGTGGTTGCCTACTATATCTGCAAATGGTTCGATGGAGACGAGTGATCTCCAACGAGCCTAAGGTTTAGTCCGCCTTGACCCAAAAGGACAGCCCCCGTCCGAGCTGCAACTCAGGCGGGGGCGCATTCGTTCCTGCATGGAACAATACTTTCGTTTGCCTATGTTTATTCTATCACAACAACGCAGACAAATCAAGTATATGAATTAATTTTTTGATATTCTTGTAAAAGCAAAGAAAAATAAAAAATTTCAAAAAAGGTATTGACAAATAAACCCAAATCGTGTATTATAATATAGTCGCTTGAAGAGAGCGGCGAGGCAAAAGGGAGCTTAGCTCAGCTGGGAGAGCATCTGCCTTACAAGCAGAGGGTCATAGGTTCGAGCCCTATAGTTCCCACCAAAA
>OMPZ01000152.1 GCA_900313125.1 uncultured Eubacteriales bacterium
TGCCCGACAGCGCGAAGGGGAAGCGCGTTTTCCTCGTTATCGGCGCGGCGGCTCACAGCGCGCAGGTGTTTACAGACGGCAAGCCATGCGCGCCGGCGCACCGGGGCGGATATACGGAGTTTACAGTCGAGCTGACCGAGCAGCTTGTACCCGGGCGCGAGACGGTGCTTGCCATTCGCGTAGACAGCCGCGAGCAGCAGAACATACCGCCGTTCGGCAACGTCGTCGATTACATGACCTACGGCGGACTGTACAGAGAGGTGCGTCTTGAGCTGCGCGGGAGCAATTTTATCGGAGACGTTTTCGTCCGCCCGTCCGTACCCGAGGACATTGGCGGTGAAGATATCGCCGACGTGACGTTTGAGGGCGTTGTCGAGAGCGATATCGAGCTTGAAAAAAGCGAGGGCACGATCCGTCAGAGCATCTATCGCTTTGACGACAGGAGCACGGCTGTGTTTAAGGCGGAGTTTTCCTGCGCCGACAAGCCGCGTCTCTCCGTTCCCGGCGCGCGGCTTTGGGACGTCGAAAGCCCCGCGCTGTATGTGATGAAAACGGAGCTTTTATCCGACGGAGAGCCTATCGACAGTATCGAGACGGTTTTCGGCTTTCGCAGCGCCGTATTCAAAAAGGACGGGTTCTACCTCAACGGCAGGAAGCTCAAGCTCATCGGACTCAACAGACACCAGAGCTTCCCGTATCTCGGCTACGCGCTGCCGCGCTCGATACAGCGCGCCGACGCCGAGATACTGAAAAACGAGCTTGGACTCAACGCGGTGAGAACGTCGCATTATCCGCAGTCTCACCACTTTATCGACCGCTGTGACGAGCTGGGTCTGCTCGTCTTTACGGAGATACCCGGCTGGCAGTACATCGGAGACGACGAGTGGAAGGATATCGCTGTGAACACAACGGCTGAGATGGTGCGGCAGTACCGCAGTCACCCGAGTATTATCTTATGGGGCGTCAGGATAAACGAGTCGCCCGATGACGACGAGTTTTACAAGAGAACGAACAAAACGGCACACGAGTTTGACCCGACGCGTCAGACGGGCGGCGTTCGCTGCCACAAAAGGAGCAGTCTGCTTGAGGATGTCTACACCTACAACGACTTTATCCACGACGGCGTGCAGAAGGGCTGCGAGCCGAAAGCCGACGTGACCTCAGACATCGAAAAGCCGTACCTTATCTCCGAATACTGCGGACATATGTACCCGACAAAGAATTACGACAGCGAGGAGCACCGCACCGAGCTTGCGCTGCGCCACGCGCGGATACTCGGCGCGGCTGCGGAGAACGACGATATAGCCGGGTCGTTCGGCTGGTGCTTTGCCGACTACAACACTCACAAGGACTTCGGCAGCGGCGACAGGATATGCTATCACGGCGTGTGCGATATGTTCCGCAATCCGAAGCTTGCCGCCGACGTTTATTCCGTACACCGCAGCGGCGAGCCGGTGCTGTCTGTCAATTCCTCAATGGATATCGGCGAGCACCCGGCGGGCTATCGCGGGCGCATTTACGCGTTTACGAACTGCGACAGCGTTCGTTTCTACAAGAACGGCAAATTCATCACGGAATACACGCACAAGCAGAGCGAGTTCAAGAGCCTGCGCTATCCGCCAATCGAGATAAACGATCTTATAGGCGGGCAGATCGAAGAAAACGAGGACTTCAAGCCGCGTCAGGCGAGGTTCGTCAAGGACATACTCAACGATTCGGCGCGTTTCGGCATGAACGGGCTTTCGCTTTCGTCAAAGCTGAAGGCGGCGTGGCTGATAGTGCGGTACGGCATGAAGTTTGGCGACGCTTACGCTCTTTACGGCAAGTACATAGCAAACTGGGGTTCAAAGGCGGTCGAATACAAATTTGAAGGGGTCAACAACGGCAAGGTCGTAAAGACCGTTACAAAAACGCCCTTCGAGTCGATGCGGCTTTCGGTAAACGTAAGCAGTCATGAGCTTTGCGAGGGCGCGACGTTCGACGCGGCTCTCGTCAGAGTGACGATGAACGATCAAAACGGGAACGTGCTCCCGTTTTACAACGGAGCGGTCGAGCTTTCGCTTGAAGGACCGATCGCGCTCGCCGGAGAAAAACCGATGCTCCGCGGCGGCATGGGCGGCTTCTTCGTCAGAACGAAGGGCGAAAGCGGAGAAGCCTGTGTCACGCTTTCGGCACCCGGCGCACAAAGCATAAAAATAAAGTTTAATTGCAAGAGTGCGCGGTTTTAGGTTGTCCAAGGCACTACTCTCGTCCCGCGCGGCTCGGCGCATCCAATGCGCCTACATTTTGTAAGGCTCTACAATAATTACAATATATGAAGAAATCTACCGCACTTAACAACACA
>OMPZ01000191.1 GCA_900313125.1 uncultured Eubacteriales bacterium
CAAGGTTCCTTTGTGTACTATGACGGAAAAAGATCAAGCAGATTTGGCGCAAAGCCGTCAGGCGGTCTTTGTGCGGTGTTGCCTTAAGGAAAAGTGAGGGGATGCGGTTTGACGGATCAGTTTTCAAGGACACGGCTGCTATATGGGGAACAGGCGATGGATAAGCTGCGCGATTCGCGCGTCGCGGTGTTTGGCGTAGGCGGAGTAGGAGGCTTTGCGGCAGAAGCGCTGGTGCGCTCGGGCGTCGGTCATATCGACCTTATCGATAACGATACGGTCAGCGTTACAAACCTTAACCGCCAGATAGTCGCGCTGCACAGTACCGTCGGCAGGCTGAAGGTCGATGTCGCAAAGGAACGCTTTCTCGATATCGCCCCGGAGCTTGATATCAAAACATATAATGTGTTCTATATGCCCGATACGTCGTCACAGTTCGATTTTACCGAGTATGACTACATCGTTGACGCTATCGACAGCGTTACCGGGAAGATAGAGCTTGTCATGCAGGCGCAGAAATGCGGCACGCCGATCATCTGTTCAATGGGCGCGGGAAATAAGCTCCACCCGGAGCTTTTTGAGGTCGCCGATATCTACAAGACCTCTGTCTGCCCGTTGGCTCGCGTAATGCGAAACGAGCTGAAAAAGCGCGGCGTGAAAAAGCTCAAGGTCGTTTACTCGAAAGAGCCGCCGCTAAAACCGCTCGACAGCGACGAGGATCCCGGAAGCCGCCGCAGCATTCCCGGCAGCACGGCGTTCGTGCCGTCGGTGGCAGGACTCATTATCGCCGGACAGGTGATAAACGATCTGACGGGAGATAAATAATAATGGATACAAAGCTTTTGGCGCGAGCAGTCGCCGCGTATGTAGTCGGCGTCGTTTTTGTCGGCGCGTTCGTGTTCATCCCGGCAGGAACGATCAGATTTTTCGGCGGTCTGCTGCTGATCGCCGTATTGTTCATACCCATGTTCATCATGGGAATAGTTATGTTTGTCAAAAGCCCGTCGCTGCTCGAAAAGCGTCTCAACTCGAAGGAGAAGGAAAAAACGCAAAAGGGCGTTATCGCGGCAAGCTTGGCTATGTTTGTCCTCGGGTTCGTGCTTGCCGGGCTCGATTTCCGCTTTTCTTGGCTCGTGCTGCCGAAGGGCGTTCAGATAGCGGCTGCCGTGGTTTTTCTTCTCGGCTACGCAATGTACGCCGAGGTGCTGCGCGAAAACGAGTACCTCTCGCGGACAGTCGAGGTGCAGTCGGGTCAGAAGGTCATCGACACGGGGCTGTACGGCGTTGTCCGCCACCCGATGTATTCGGCGACAATACTGATGTTCCTCTCACTTCCGCTGGTACTCGGGTCGCTTATCGCGTTCGTCGTTTTCCTTATCTACCCTGCCGTCATCGTCATGCGGATAGGCAACGAAGAGAAGGTGCTCGAAGAGGGGCTTGAAGGCTACTCCGAATATAAAAAGAAGGTCAGATACAGACTTCTGCCGTTCATTTACTGACCGAGGTACTCGATGATCCCGCAGCAGACGGCAAACGATAACTGACGTCTGTATTCCTCGTCGGCAAGCAGCGCCGATTCCTCGGGATTCGACAGAAATCCGCATTCCACAAGCACCGACGGATTATCGCAGTTGTTCAGCAGGTAGATGTTGCTGCCCGCCTTCGTTATCTCGCGCTCGTTTTCAGGCTGCAAAAGCCCCTTGAACGACCGCCTGATACAAACAGCGAGTGTTTCGCTGCGCGGGTCGTTCGGTGAATAAAACACCTGCGCGCCGTGCTCCGATGGCGAGGTGAATTTGTTCTGGTGGATACTGACGACAAGATCAACGTCGCTTGAATTGAACATTTCAAGGCGTTTTCTGAAATCGTCGCTGCGCTTTTCGGAGAGCGTGCTGCCCGTGCCCGCCATTTTGTCGCAGTCGCGCGTCATTATAACGCGGCAGCCCGAAAGCTCGAGCTGGTCGCGCAGACAAAGCGCGATATCGAGATTTACGTCCTTTTCGACAAGTCCGCTCTCGCTTACCGCACCGCCGTCCTCCTCACCGTGACCGGGGTCGATAAGCACGCAGGCGCGCTGCACGCCGCCGCCCGTCATGGCGCAGACGTTGAGCTTCATCACGACGAATATCATCACGAAAAACACCACCGCGATGATGGCGAGGACTGTTATGTAAAATATTACATTGAAAACAATTTTCTTTAATTTCTCCATGTCGATACACCTCGATATATCCTATTCGGTCATCGTCGGAGATAGAACTTTTTCGCGAAAAAACGCGTTATAAATACATCAATCACATAAAAGGAAGATCATCATGGCAAAAAGCAAAAGCGCATACGTTTGCTCGGAGTGCGGCTACGAGTCGCCGAAATGGTACGGAAAATGCCCCGGCTGCGGCGAATGGAACACAATGAACGAGGAGCTTATCGCGCCACAGGCTAAGCAGACGGAGACGAGGGCGCGTGTTTCCGCGTCGTACAGCGCGCCGATGAAGCTCGGTGCAATTGACACGACCGACGAGGTGCGCTACAAAACGAAGATAGGCGAGCTCGACAACGTGCTCGGCGGAGGTATCGTCAAAGGCTCGCTCGTGCTCATTGGCGGCGACCCGGGTATCGGAAAATCGACGATACTGCTCCAGGTCTGCCAGAACCTCGCGCCCGCGCTGAATATCCTCTATGTCTCGGGCGAGGAATCGCGCAGACAGATAAAGCTCAGGGCAAACCGTCTCGGCGTTGAAAACGATTTTCTTATCCTCACCGAGACCGATATCGAGATCGTGGCGGAGCACATCAAAAGCGAAAAGCCCGACCTCGTTATCATCGACTCGATACAGACGATGAACCTGACGCAGCTCAGCTCGTCGCCGGGCAGCGTCACGCAGGTCAGGGAATGCACGAATCTTCTGATGAGAACGGCGAAATCGCTCGAAATACCGATACTTGTCGTCGGTCACGTCAACAAGGACGGCGCGATAGCCGGACCGAAGGTGCTTGAACACATCGTAGACGCGGTGCTGTATTTCGAGGGCGACCGTCAGCTTTCGTACAGGATACTCCGCGCGGTGAAAAACCGTTTCGGCTCTACGAACGAGATCGGCGTTTTCGAGATGACCGACAAGGGGCTTTCCGAGGTCGTGAACCCCTCTCTCGTTTTCCTCTCGGGCAGACCGAAGGGCGTATCGGGAACGTGCGTCACCTGCATAATGGAAGGCTCGCGCCCTATACTCGCGGAGGTGCAGGCTCTCGC
>OMPZ01000057.1 GCA_900313125.1 uncultured Eubacteriales bacterium
AGGAACAGACCCTGCGCGCCCGGAGGACGAAAGCTTCGTTTATTCGTTCAGCGGCTGGTCGCCCGAGATATCCTCTGTAAAAGCTGATATCGTATATACAGCTCAGTTTTCAAAAGAGGAGAGAAAGCCGGATCTTCAGCCGGATACGCCGGATACACCCGATATCCCCGAACCTGTAAAGCGTAAACTGGGTGATGTAAACAACGATGGCACTATAGATTCAAATGACGCTGTTATAATACTCAGGTCGTCCGTAGGTATTGACCGTATACCTGAGGAGCTGTTTGTCTATGCCGATATGGACAGAAGTCTTGAAATAGACAGCTTTGACGCGCTGCTTGCACTGCGCTATTCCGTAGCCATTGACGATGGGCTGGGCATCGGTGAATACATCTGAGAAACAAAAACTCCGGGTCATCATTACTTGTGATGACCCGGAGTTTCGTTATGCTCTTGGCTGTACTTGTTTATGTTTTTACTGTTTATCGAATTACTGTCTGTAATCGTTTACGATCTCAATTATCGTATCGTAAAGCGGCTTTACCTCGTAATTGCCTATGATCGGTTCTTCGTGAGAATTGCCGATGCCGGAATCGTCCGTCAGGAATACATAAGTACCGCCCGTCGTAATGGCAACTGCGCGTCCGAAAAGCTCGGTTTCTCTGTCAGCGTCGGAAGCTACCACGGGAACGAGTCTGATACCTCTTCCGGACGCTTCCTTTGTTGCTTCAAGAAGCTCGCTCGTTTTTTCGCTGTGAGGCGGTGCGTCAAAGATAAGGAACGCGAGCTTGACAGAATCGTCCTTCCAGTCTTTGCTGAACATCGTTTCGTTAAGAGCTTCAGCAACAGCTTCTGGGTAATCTCCGCCGCCGGCTGCCGTTTCGTTATTGAGGTCTTTCTGTATTTTTTTAACGTCCGTGCTGAAATCGCTGCACTTTGTGACGTAATCGTCGCCCTCGTCGCGATAGAAATTGACGGAGTATCTCGTGTTGTTTGTACCAAGCTCCTCGGTGATAGCCGTAAACTCGCTCTGCAGGAAGAGCATTTCGTCCGACATCGAGCCGGTCGTATCTACGATAAACATTATGTCGGTAGCCTTGTAAAGTTCTGCGTCATTATCGAATACAAACTCGATCTCCGTTGAGCTTGCTTTCTGACTGCCGCCGGACTGTCCGTTGTTATCCGAGCCTTTGATCTCCGAGGTCTGCTTCTGTCCGCCGTTTTCCACCGTTACAGATGCCTTGCTGCCGTTCTGGTCGAACAGGTAGGCAACACCATCTTTATTCGTAACGCCGCTCCAGATAACGTTTCCGTCCTTGTCGAGCAGCTCTGCCTTTGCGTTAGCCGCAGGCGAACCGTCCTTGTTTTTAACGGTCACAACTGTGCGGTCCGTGGGGGAGATGCCGAAGCTCGGGAATGTGATCGTATCGGAGTTTACGAGGTTCGCGAAAAATCCCCAGTTGTCATTGTCGCTCCACCTTCCGGCAGTAAGCTGACCTGCTTCGGGCAGATCCTTGGGCGTACTTTCGTCGATCGTTCCGGAAACAGCAACGCCGATACCCTCGTCAGCTTCGCCGGCAACGCCCATAGCGATGGAGTCTGCTAAACCGTCGTCCATGCTGTATGCCGCCGCTTCTTCTGTAGGGGACGCTGCTTTGTTTGTGATGCCCGGTTCGGATTTCCTTGCTCCGTCCGCATCATAAAACGCATCGCCCGTTATACTGTCTATAGATTCACTCACTTGTCCGCATCCATAAGCGCTAAGGGAAAATGCAAGTATCAGCGCTGCACAAATCATTTTCTTTTTCATAATAATTGCCTCCTTGATTTTGTTGATTGATCTATTCCTGATGTGTAATTTGCTTTTCTGTAAATTAGTCGAATGAAAAGCTGTATTCCCTCACTATTTTTAAAAAATTTTTTCTGAATTACCAGAAAATTAATTAAAAACATACGTTCGATTTTTCTTGACAACGAACATAAATTCGAGTATAATAGATATATCGAAATTATGTTTGATTATTGAGGTCGGTGATAGTATGAGTGAAAGGCAGTATATAGCAATAGATCTTAAATCGTTTTACGCGTCGGTAGAATGTGTGGAACGCGGACTCGATCCGCTGACGACGAATCTCGTCGTTGCCGACGGCAGCCGTACCGACAAGACGATATGCCTTGCCGTTTCGCCGTCGCTGAAAAGCTTTGGTATCTCGGGTAGAGCGCGTCTTTTCGAGGTCATACAGCGTGTGTCCGATATAAATGCCGAACGTCTCAGAAAGCTCAGCGGCAGACCGTTCACCGCAAGATCGAACGATTATTTAGAGATATCCAAGTCTCCCGCTGTGGAGGTAGGATTTATTACTGCGCCGCCGCAGATGTCGCATTATATCAGGGTGAGCACACAAATATACAATATTTACCTTCGCTATATCGCACCCGAGGATATTCATGTCTACTCGGTCGATGAGGTTTTTATAGATGTTACGAATTACCTGCGCACCTACAAGATGACGGCTCATGAGCTTGCGATGACAATGGTTCGCGAGGTCTTAGCCGAAACAGGCATAACAGCGACAGCAGGTATCGGCACAAATCTTTATCTCTGCAAGATCGCGATGGATATCGTTGCGAAGCGTATGCCGCCCGACAAAGACGGCGTTCGTGTCGCCGAGCTCGATGAGCGGTCCTACCGCGAAAAGCTCTGGGAGCACCGTCCGCTGACAGATTTCTGGAGAATAGGCAGAGGGTACGCCGACAAACTCGCGTCTCACGGAATGTACACTATGGGCGACGTTGCGAGATGCTCGCTGCACAACGAGGATATGCTCTACAAGATGTTCGGTATAAATGCTGAACTGCTTATCGACCACGCGTGGGGTTGGGAGCCCTGCACCGTGAACGCCATAAGATCATATAGACCGACAAGCCGTTCCGTCAGTCTGGGTCAGGTTCTGCCGTGTCCCTACAGCTTCGAGAAAGCAAGACTGATAATAAAGGAAATGACCGAGCTGCTTACACTTGATATAGTAAGGAAAGGGCTCGTTACGGATCAGATAGTCCTCACCGTCGGGTATGATACAGGAAGCTTGAAGCACGGAGACTATACGGGGGCAGTAACGGTCGATCATTACGGCAGGCTCGTTCCAAAGCAGGCTCACGGCAGCGAGAACATCGGCAGATTCACCTCGTCAACAAGGCTGATAACAAACGCAGTTCTGAAGCTTTTCGACAGGATCACGGACAAAGAGCTGCTTGTAAGAAGAATGTATGTCGTGGCGAATCATACAACGAGAGAAAGTCAGGTAAAGTTTAGGAGCGACCAGCTTTCTCTGTTTTCCTTCTTGGATAATGACGATGAATATAGTGATAATGAAACTGCTCTTGAAAAGGAACGTTCACTTCAAAACGCCGTCATAGGGCTGCACCAAAGGTACGGAAAAAATTCCGTGCTTAAAGGTATGAACTTCCTCGAAGGAGCGACCACGATACAGCGAAACAGACAAATAGGAGGTCACGGGGCATGAGCGAATACGACGACATTATAGATCTTCCGCACCATGTGTCAAACAGACATTCTCGTATGTCGCTGAGCGACCGCGCCGCGCAGTTTGCGCCATTTGCCGCGCTCACAGGCTTCGACTCGGAAATAGAAGAAACGGCTCGGCTGACAGATACGCACCGCGACCTTGACGAGGAGAAGATCAATGATCTCAACGACAAAATGCGCATGATACATGAAAGCATCTCCGAAAAGCCCGAGGTCACTTTTTTATGCTTTGTACCCGACAAAAAGAAGACCGGCGGCGCTTATCTATCTATCACAGGCAGAGTAAGGCGTATCGACGAAACGGCGCGCGAAATTTTTCTCACCGACGGAACAAAGCTGAATATAGACAGTATTGCAGGCATAGATATTATTTGAGCAGGCAGCCGAGCGGCTGCAGGCAAATTCCGCCGAGCTTTATCGACAAAACAACATCTGTTCCGCACCAAAAACAAGTAGGCGTGCAGGTACGCCGCGCCGCGGTGCCCAAGCGG
>OMPZ01000192.1 GCA_900313125.1 uncultured Eubacteriales bacterium
CGAGAATTGGGTAAGCGCAAGTAAAGCCGACCCGACGCTTGCCGTGAGGGTAAAGAGCATTAAGCTTGGAGACAAGGACGAGGAAGTGAACTATATCCCCACGCGCTGCTTCGAGGGCTGTACGTCGCTCACATCGCTTGAATTTGGTGAGAACGTATCCTTCGGAACGGCAGTTTTCGCGGGCTGCGAAAACCTGAAGGACGTCACGCTGAACTCCTCGCCGAGCAGATGGGGCAATTCCTACGCAATATTTATCGAAGCGGACAACGATGTCACGCTGCACGTTCCCGATGAGCTTTACGACAGCTATAAGGAGGGTCTCGGCAGCTACGCATATCTGCTTGAAAAGCCGAAGGATCACCGTTACGCGCTTTCTGTCAACGGCACGGTCATCACCGACGATGATCTTGAGATAAAGTGCGGCGACGGCACAGCTTCCTTCGACCCTGCGACTAATACTCTGACGCTTAAAAACGCGGCGCTCAGCGAATCACTCACGCCGCATAGCTGCGATCCCGTCGATCCTTCGTCGGAGAACGAGGCCTATTACCCGGACGCCGCTATCGTTTCGGGGCTTGATAAGCTGACGATCGTAATAGAAGGAACAGTCGATGTGAATACGACCGTATCGGGCGTTATCGGCGCAAGCAAGGAGGATCTCCCGAAGTTTGTCAGAGCATACGGCGACCTTGAGATAAAGGGCAGCGGTACGCTCAAAAGCACCAAAAGCGATATGAGCTTCTACTACAAAGACCCGGAGACCATGGACGTCAAGGAATATGTAGGTCCCGGCAAGGTCGGCGCAGATGTTCTGGGCGATCTTAACATAATAGGCGCGAACACGGAAAGACTTTACGCCAATGTAGGCGGCGACCTTCGCATTGAGGATTCCACGCTGCTCGGCGGTCAGATAATAGCCGACGGCAATATCACAGCGATCAATTCGACGATAAAGGAGTTCAATGCGCCCGAGGGCGATATGCAGCTCGGCACAGAGCTGCCGGCTGTTTCGTCGAGGGGCAAAACGTCCTCCTATACCGGCTGCGATCTACAGGGCATTCTCCTGAGCGCGGGAGACAACGCCGTATCGCTCACGTTCAAGAACAGCACCGTAAAGCCGGCTTATACGATCAAGGGCGGCGAAAACACGAAGATGACGGTCGATAATACGTCCGTGGAATCGTACAGCGAGCAGGCTCCCGTCACTAATATCCCCGAAAAGAATATAACGGTCAGGAACGGCACGATAAAGCAGGGCAAATGGAATGAGATCAACGAATTTGTTCTCGAAGCGACAGGCGAGACTACCGCCCCCTCGGATCCCTCAGACCCGTCCGACCCTACCGATCCTACCGACCCGTCCGATTCATCAGATCCATCAGATCCTGCCGATCCTTCCACGCCTTCCGAAAGTGCAATGTATGGCGATCTCGATGCCGATAAGCAGATCACCTCGAACGACGCATTGCTGATACTCCGCTCAAGCGTAGGCATGGTAACGCTCACAGCAAAGCAGGCTGCGCTCGCGGACGTTGACAACGACGGTAATGCTACCGCCAACGACGCGCTCGCCATTCTCAGAAAAAGCGTGGGCATGGGCGACGATAATCTTGTCGGGAAACCGGCAGCGGTATAACACGAGTAAGGCAAGCGATAGTTAAGGCTAAGCTTCCGAACGAAATATAATTATTTACCATAACAAACCGACTCCTATCGTCAGCGATAGGAGTCTCTTTTTGCTCAATATTAGAAATAACTAACAACAAGCTGCCAAACAACGACACGGAGTCATATTTTTATAGCTTTCATAATACCAATATTACAGACAGACCTAAAAATAACAAATTTGTTATTGACAAAAATGAGTTAGTGGTGTATAATCAATATGCGTTAGAATACACTAACTCGTTTCTCGTACATTTCCTGAATAGCCGAAAGAATAAAACAAATGATAACTACGATCATTAAAAAGCTTGAAAGGCGGAGAATATGTCATGTCGGAAAAGGACAAAATACAATTTGACAAAATGCTTGCGTTTCACTCTGCGCCAACTATCCTTGGCGTAAAATGTGCGAATCTGTTCGCCGTTGACCAGGACGATTATCGTTTGTCTGAGCTGGAGAATTATTTTTCGGCAAAGAAGGAGCTGTGCGGAACTAAAATACGTTTTCTTTGCAGGTGCAGCAGGAGAGTGCTGGCTTTCGTATATCACGAGCAATTGCTTTCCATGTGGCTTTCCGAGCAGAAAACGGCGGAGTTTTTGTCGGAGTACGGCTACGGCGAGTGCGCGACTATAGACGAAAAGCTCGCGCTTCTCGAAAGCAGGATATCATGCGGCAGCTTTCCGCACGAGATAGGCGTTTTCCTCGGGTACCCGATCAATGACGTCAGGGGCTTTATCGAAAACCACGGCGAGAATTATATATTCTGCGGTTTTTATAAGGTCTACAGCGAGCCGGAGAAGGCAAAGAGAACGTTTCAAAAATATGTTGAATGCAGAGATTTTCTGTGTGATAAGATCAGCCGTGGCAGCAGTCTGGGCTGCGCTATGGCACAATTCAAGGAGGAAAAATCATTATGAAAACAGCAGTAATTTATTGGAGCGCAACAGGCAACACCGAAGCTATGGCTAAAGCCGTTGCGGAAGGCGCAGGCGTTGAAGCCGTTGCCGTTTCTGATTTCAGCGGCAGCATAGCAGAGCTTGATACGGTCGCTTTCGGCTGCCCGGCAATGGGCGACGAGGTCCTCGAGGAGTCGGAGTTTGATCCGTTCTTCACGTCGATCGAAGGCGAGCTCGGCGGCAAAAAGGTCGTACTTTTCGGCTCCTACGGCTGGGGCGACGGCGAGTGGATGAGATCATGGGCAGAGCGCGTTAAGGCGGCAGGCGCAGAGCTCATCGGCGGCGAGGGCTACATCGCAAACGACGCGCCCTCGGACGACGACATCGAGAAGCTCAAGGCTCTCGGTTCGCAGCTTGCATAACAACCGGCGATAATTATAATACAACAGATCAGCGACCGCATGCCCGAACCATTATTTCGGTTCTGGCGTGCGGGCGTTTTATGTTAAGGCAATTGCTTCGCAGAGGTCTCCAACGGAGACCCGCACCCTGC
>OMPZ01000158.1 GCA_900313125.1 uncultured Eubacteriales bacterium
AGTCCGAGCACGGATCCCGAGGCAACTGATACCGAAACAGGACTTCCAAGTACCGACTGCGCACCTCCCGAACCGGGTGACCCGACATTTTACGACGCCAGACCGAAGGAAACGCCTTACACCTCGGCGAGGGCGATCGTAAACGATACCACACGCGCCGTCATTGCCACCGTGACCAACATTACGTTTCAGGGCTTAAACAACGGCAACAGCGCGCTGCTCGACGATATCGAGTTCATCGACGACCCGAGCTATATTCCGGGATATGTGTTCACGGTCTACACGATACACATTGAGGAGGAGCTTTTCTCCGATTTTGGCAGCGCCGATTGGCTCGACACGAACATCACCTTCACCGTATTCGGCGGCAAATACGGCTATTACGAGGACGAGCAGGCATGGATAACAGACGGCGCGGCTATCCCGATCGTCAGCAGCAGGGAGACGATGATCATGGGCGGCAGCTACCTTTTCCTGCTTGACAGCACGAGGATAGATGACTGGACGCTCGTAAACAACACCCAAAGCGTCTACCCCATGTTCGATACGCCTGACACGGAAGACGACGCCGACCAGCCCGTTTACGAAAGACTGTCGGTACACGATGTGCTCCGGGAATGCAAAAACAGATGATCCGATGCTTATTCTCTGGTATTATAGTAAACGACATAAATATTATTACTTGGAATGATGTCCGAAGGGGTGCGGGGGTGCGGTCTGCCGGGGGCAGACGTTGATGCAGGCAACAGCACCGACCGACGCGGCAGCGGAGACCGCGACCGGAAAGCCCCCGCAATCGGTTTATGAGATGTCAAAGTATAAAAAATAATGTCGTTTACTATAAATAGAATGACGATTGCCCGGCGGTACGCAGCTTTGCATATTGCCGGGCAGCCGCTCGTTATGGCGGTATATAAGATTACAAAATTGTAACCACTTTACACTTGATTTTCAAGAGTGTGTATGCTATAATAATTTTCGCTGAGTAAATGAAGTTATCCGGGTGTGGCGCAGTTTGGTAGCGCGCTTGAATGGGGTTCAAGAGGCCGCTGGTTCGACTCCAGTCACTCGGACCATAAAGCTCCTTCACTATGTGAGGGGGCTTTATTTTTTGAGGTTTTATCAAGGGAAGATTTTTAAAATATCTGTTTTATGCGGCATATCCGCTGCACATTTTTATACTGTATCTGATAAGGAACAGGTTTTTCGGCTATACATAATACTGACCGCCCTCCGCAAGTGAAGGGCGGTCATATCATTCTTCCGATTCATAGACCTTATCGAGGAACTTAGACACGATATCGGTATACGCCTGTTTGCCGAGAACGGCGCGCGAGCGTGCGTGTTCGGCGTGGTCTACAATATGCAGCTCGCTGTAGCCCTCCGTTTTTTCGCTCATGCGCTTACTGTTGTCGGGCGAGATGAACGAGTCGTCGCCGCCGTGGATAAAGCATATCGGAACGGTGCAGCCGTCGAGCGCGTCTATGGCGTGCGTATCCTTCATGCTCCAGCCGTAAAAAGCCTTCATGGAAAGGTTCACGAGCGGCTCGGCAAAGCCGATGTGATACCTCTTGAACTGCGTGCCGATAAGCTCGTAAAGATCAGTGAAGCCGCAGTCGGCGACAACGAAATGCACCTTCGGCGAATAAGCAAGCGACGACAGCGACGTACTTGAGCCCATCGACTCCCCGTGAAGTCCGAGATAGATATCCTCGCCGTAACGCTCGTAAGTATCGTTGATAATATTGATAAGGTCCTGCGACTCATAGTTGCCGATAGTGCATACGGTTTTCTCGTTTTCGCCGTGACCGCGCAGGTCGTAGATTACGCAGCTATAGCCGAGCGATATATACGTCGGCACATACTTCGCCGCGCCGTTGCGGTTTGAGTTATAGCCGTGCGAAATGATGACGTACTTCCCGGTATCCTTCGTTTCATCGGAGGTAACAAGCTCACAGTGCAGCGTATAGCCGTCCATGCCGCTTACGGTATAGTCGGTCAGCGTATAATTCTCAAGGTCGCCCCACACGCCGTTCGACTTCGCCCACTCCTTCTCGCCCTCGAGCGTAAGCCCGTTCGGATAGCTGAGCTGTTTTGCCATGTGTACCGAAAAAACGGCTATCGCGATAACGACGGCCACGACCAGCACTATCCCCGCTCTTACAAGTATCTTTACAACAGGATTATCCATAAAACACGCCCCTTTTCCATAATAACCCCTTTTCCTCTATTGTACACTCTTTCCCTCCCCCTGTCAATGCGGCGGGCGGACGCCCGCGGGCAATTGCGCGGTTGTAGTTTGTATAAGGCACAACGATCGTCCCGCGCGGGTCAGCGTGCCCGCACGCCTACAAAATTAGGTTTCTCAGAAAAATATATAGTCAGAGCGAAACCTACCTCAGTAAACAATACACAGTACACACCGAAGTGCGTTAGAGCGAGAAAGTTGTCGGGGGTGATTCTTAAGAGGGGGGTGCGGGTCTCCGGTGGAGACCTCGACGAAGTCGAAGCACCGACCGACGCGGCAGCGGAGACGTTGCGACCGAAACCCCAATTTGAACGAGCCTTCGCAGGGTCTCCGCTTCCGCGTCGGTCGGTGTACCCCAAGGGCACTTCCTTCGGGCGCCTCTGCTACGCAGAGGTCTCCACAGGAGACCCGCACCCCAGCGGCGACAGAGCGTCAAAAAAGTAAATAATCTCACCATCATAAATCCGGAAAGAAAACTATCGGTCTAAA
>OMPZ01000194.1 GCA_900313125.1 uncultured Eubacteriales bacterium
CGTCACGGCGGAGTTGTCACAGACGAAAAACGACAGCGACAAAACGAGGTCAACAACAAAAATGACGGTCGTCGTCCTGCTGCCCTTCATATTGAGCGCGCGGCAGTATACGAAATTGAACACGCTCAGCGCGATCGCCGACACGCTCGCCATCAAGCCGAGACCCCCGCCCACATCGGAGACAGAATTGAAATACGTTTTCACCGTGATAAAGCCGAGTATGATCGCGGCTATGGCATACCACCTGTCGGCGCGAGTGTAGACCGTGGCGGGCTTTGGCTTCTGCGCGGGCGGATAATACGGTACCGTCGCTGTTTGAGCGTATGCCGAAGCCGGCTCGCCCTGCTTTTCGAGCATTACGCCGCTTACGTTTTCTTCGTTCATTTTTCTTCCTCCCTGAACTCGAGAATATCGCCCGGCTGACAGTCCAGCGCCTCGCAAAGCTTAGACAAGGTGGAGAAACGCACCGCCTTCGCCTTGTTGTTTTTAAGTATAGACAGATTTGCGGGAGTTATCCCCACCGCTTCAGCGAGGTCTCCGGCGGATATCTTCCGTTTTGCCATCATAACGTCGAGATTAACCACAATAGCCATGCCGCACCTCACACCGTCAGGTCGTTTTCTTCGCGCATAACGACGCCCTGCTCGAAAACGTTTTTGAGCACCCTCAGCAAAAGCCCCATAAACGCGAACGCAAGCGCAACTATCACCGCGAGGAACCGCCACACCATGAAAACAGCCGACAACGCCGATATCACAAAGCAGCAGTACGAAATGATACGCAGACATTTGACATTCATTTTATCAAAGATCTGCCCGTCCTTTATATTTGAAAGGAGCGAGTTCAAAAGATAGATTATCTCCCCGGCAGGTATCATCGCAAGATAGACGAACACGATAAACTGTACAAAGATCGGCTCTTTATTCGAGTAGCTGTCATACCACCGCGCCATGAGCGGCACGAGCGGTATGCAGGCTATCCAGCACAGAATAGCTATCCTGTCTATTATCAGCGTGACCATCAGCGATTTTTTATAATGCTCCATTTTTTCCACTGCCCTTTCTCTCAAAGCTTGTTATTATGCAGTACACCGCCGCGGCAAGGTACAACACTATGGGCGCGTACGAGTCCATTTTTATATGAAACGCTGTAAGCATCGCAAAGCACACGGCGGCGGCGCGAAGCGACAAACGCCCGAAAGCAGACAAGCGAAGCTTACCTCCAAAAAGACTGAAAGCCGCGCGAACTACGGCTTCGCCTATAAAAACAGCCGCCCATGCCAGACATACGATGAACCAACCGACCCGCGCCATGCCCGCCGCAAGCACGAACGGGAAGAGATCGCAATAGCAGACCCAAGCCCCCGCCGCGCAGGTACACGCGTCGCCGAGAAGCCTGAATGCTTTATTCGCATTGATACCTGTATCCGTCGCCACTCCGGCAGCCCCCCTTTGTTCCGTATGTATATTATAATATCAGCTCATTTCTCATTTGTCAATATATTTTTATTGTTTTTCGATAATTTTTTCTTCTTTTTCAATACTTCAGATATCTGTTACAATATCGAGGGCAGATCGGTGAGCGGCTTTGTGTATATCGCCGCCGACATTGGAATAATAATTAATAATATTATTTAATGAAAAGGAGAACAGCTATGAACGAAGAAAACCTTCGACCCGAAACGGACGGTGAGTCCGCGCCTGTTTCGGAAAGCAAGCAAAAGAAAACGCTCTCCCCCGTGCTGAGGTCTCGTCTGCTGATCTGCGCGGCGGCGGCGGTGGCGGCAGCCGTCGTGAAGATGATAGGCGGCAGCGTTTACGAAAACATCAGGGATATCTATTTGCAGTACGAGCAGGACACGATCGCGGTCGAGCTTGACCGCAGCGCAGGCGAGCTTATAGGGGCGGCGGAAAATGACTTTAAATAAGGGTAGGCTGCGGCTTTCCGCCGATTATATCCCGGCGGCGTGCCTGTGTCTGTGCGCCGTCGTTTTCGGGAGAAGATTCCCGGCGGCTTGTCTGTGCGTTCTGCTGCACGAGGGAGCGCATATCGCCGTGCTGCTATCGCTGTCGGACGATGTTATAGAGATCACGCTCGGCTGTATGAGCGCCGACATAATTGACCGCGGCAGGCTTTCGCGCAGCGACACTCAGCAGGCGATGATATCCGCCGCGGGACCGATCGCGAACCTCGTTTTCGCCGCTGTATTTCGTTATTTATACATTATCCTCCCCTATGATCTTTTTCGCGAGTGCGCGATGATAAGTGCGGCTGTGGGGGCGTTCAATCTTCTGCCGATATCCGTGACCGACGGCGGCGAGCTTGCCGCGATGATACTGCGCCGCGTTTTCTCCGAAAGGACTGCTTCGATCGTGACGAACGCGATCACTATCGTGTTTCTTATCCCGCTGTGCGTGCTTGCGTTTTACGTTCTCCTGCGCTCAAAAAACAATTTCACGCTGCTGCTTGCCGCTATGTCGGTGGCGCACTCCGTTTTGCGCGGCGCGTTTGAATGAATTTTTATACAGTTCATATTGATGTAACAACTGTATGTTACCATTTTTTTATAACAAAAGAGGAAGTGAGATCGTGAACAAATACAAGACCTTCGGCGTATGCTCACGCGCGATAAATTTTGAAGTTGAAAACAACGTTATAAAGCACGTTGACTTCGAGGGCGGCTGCAGCGGCAACACGCAGGGCGTAGCGCGCCTTGTTGAGGGAATGGACGTAAACGAAGCTATACGGCGGCTTCGCGGCATAAGCTGCAACGGGCGTCCGACATCATGTCCCGACCAACTTGCAAGGGCGCTCGAGGAATACCTGCAGGGCTGAAACGGCGGCGCTCACACTTTACTTTTTCGCGCTTAAAAAGGCGCAGGTATAAACAACCGCGGCAAAACACGCCGCAGCATCAGAAAGGAAGATAAAAAATGGCAAATCCCATAGTTACATTTGAAATGGAGAACGGCAAGGTTTTCAAAGCCGAGCTTTACCCCGAGATCGCACCCAACACCGTGAAGAATTTTATCTCGCTCGTGAACAAGGGCTTTTACAACGGTCTGACCTTCCACAGAGTTATTTACGGATTCATGATCCAGGGCGGCTGCCCGAAGGGCAACGGCACAGGCGGTCCGGGCTACGGCATCAAGGGCGAGTTCGCGGCTAACGGCTTTAAAAACGACCTCGCGCACGACCCCGGCGTTCTCTCGATGGCTCGCGCCATGAACCCGAACTCAGCAGGCTCGCAGTTCTTCGTTATGCACAAAAAGTCGCCCCACCTTGACGGTCAGTACGCCGCCTTCGGCAAGGTGACCGAAGGTCTCGAGGTCGTAAACGAGATCGCCGAGTGCGACACCGACTTTGCAGACAAGCCGCTCGACCCGCAGGTCATGAAGAGCGTTACCGTAGACACCTTCGGCGTTGACTACGGTGAACCCGAAAAAATGTAATTTCATCATGCCCACCCGTTTTTTCAATATGCCCACCCGCAGCGCGGGCGGGCTTTTTTATTTATGGCTGATTTAGTGCTGACATTATGGGTAATTTGTGATATAATTAAATTATCTGTAAGGAAGGTGACATAAAATGAAAAAAATTGTACTTATGATCGTCACGGCGGCAGTTATGGCTATGACGCTGACGATCTCCGCGTCTGCGACAAAATGGGAGCGTTACGACGAAAGCGGCACGCAGCTCGGCAGTATGCCCGAGGGCTTTCCTACGCCGTGCTTCGAGCTGTACATCAGACCTTACAACGCATGGGCGGGTATGGGTTCGGAGCAGAACGTCAAGCTGATCGTGAACAATTACATCAGCTGCGACGTTAAGGGCACTATGACGCTCACGTCTGATATCATAAAGGACGGGAAAGCCGATATCCCGTTTGAGCTTGCGAAGATCGGCGGCGGCGACAAGTCAACGCTTGTAAGCGAGGTCACGTTAAAGCCGAACGTCACAGCCGGAGAGCATAACGTTTCCGCAGAGGTGACGTTTGACATAGACCCAGGCTGCACATACAAAACGGAGCTTCAGATCAAGGCGGAGGAGCCGGAGACGCGCTATTTCACGGAAAATGAGACTACCGAATATTTCTACGGCGACAAATATACTATGTATTCGGAGAACGAGGATATCGTCGAGGTGAGCGGCGGCTTAGTGCGCTGCCTGAAGGCAGGCTCGTGCTACGTCATCGCAAAGTCGAACGATACCGACCCGATGAAGTACAACGAATACTGCACGAGGATAGTCGTAACGCGCGACACGAGATTCGACGACAGCGACGGTGACGCGCCTGTATATAACGACCCGCAGGTAACAAACGACGGCGCCGTAACGATACTCCCGATAGGCTACGGCGTTCTTGACGACAACAGCGGAAGCTGCTACACGTTCGATGTACAGAACACGACCGGCAAGCCGATCGACATCACGGTCACGGGAACGTCGCCCTTGTTCACGGGCGGAACGTTCTCGGAGAACTATACGCTCGGGAAGTCGGGTGAAAGCAGCGCGCTCGTAAACGTCAAGGCAAAGCTTGCGCCCGGTTTTCTCGATCTGTGCTACGATCTGGAGGGCGCGCTCACGGAGTTCAAGGTAGTTTACAATGACGGCACGGACAACAGAGTATCGAAGCTTTCGGTCACCCTTTACCCCGAGGAGCATATCAGCGCGAATTTCGAGCCGGATCAGACGTACCCCATCGAGACGAATTACACATGGCTGAGCAGCGACCCATCTATCGTGTCGGTAGAGAAGGACGAAGCGACGGCTCACGCCGAGGGCGACGTAACGCTCATCGGCACGACCTCGGACGGAAAGCTGCTCGTTTACGATGTGACTGTACATAAGGACACATCTGAGGACAGCGGAAACGAGGACGGCGACGGGCGCAAAACGCTCAGGATAACGCCATACTCGATCGTCGCCGCTCTGTTCGTATTCGCTCTTTTGTACGGCATCATGAGAAAGATCATACTTCGCAGAGAGTAATAAATTGGAGGTGTATCATGAAAAGACTCGCTTTATTATTTGCTATGGCGGCGATCGCCGTTTTTGCGTTCTCGCTCGACGCGTCTGCCGAAGCAGGCTTTTGGGAAAGGAAAACGCTTGACGGTACTTCAACAGGTACTGTCACATTTGACTATAACGAAGAGAACCTTAAGTCAGGTGAATTTATCTCACCGATGATGATACAATTCTGCCCCGGCTCGTTTTATCACGATTTCCCGTATGAGTGTACGCAGCGCGTTGTGTACACCAACAATCTGAGCAGACCGATAACGGGAAAGCTCACGATCACGAGCGAAGCGATAAAGGGCGGAAAGGTCGAGATAGACGTAGACCTCGGCGAGCGCGGCGATAGCTGGAACGCGGTAGATTATGTAGAATTTCAGCTTCTCGGCCATCTCGGCGAGGAGGATTATTTCCCCGAGATAGTTCTGACGCTCGACGACGAGCCGCAGTATGTTTATTATGATACCCTGCGCTTTTATCGGCATGAATATGTAGAGTACAACGTCGGCGTAGGCAAAAAGATCGAGATAGAGACGAACCAGAGCGGCTTTGATTATACCTTCACAAGCGTTGATGAAAAGATCGCGAAGGTGAACGGCAGCACCGTTGAGGGCGTAGCAGACGGCGACGTTTACCTCAAGGGGCATTGCGAAAGCGAGGAAGCGATGTGGATCTACAGCGACGTTGTGTATATTATCCATGTCGGCACAGCCGCAAAGGAAAGCGACTCCGACAAAAACAATTCAACGAACAATAATACATATCCGTACGAAAACGCTGTCAGAGATCACTCGACAGATGAAGCGATAACGATAACTCCGGGCTACTACGAGTTGAGAGACGACACGCTGTATTATTGTTTCCTGGTCGAGAACAACACAGAAAGCGAGCTGACAGCAACGACCGTATGTGTCAGCGACGCGCTGCCAAAGGGCAAATGCTCCGAAAAAAAGGAGCTCACGCCACAAAACGGCGGCGAAGCCTTTTATTTGCCGCTGACCACGGAGTTCCTCGAGCGCGGACGTACGGGCGAAAGATTCCCGACGGAGATCACGGCAGTTGCCGAGGTCGACGGCGAATTTACCTCAACGACCGAGACGCTGGAGCTTTCCGTTGCAAACTACACCTGGTACGAATGCTATGTTGGCAGCGTAAACGACCTGCCGTCGGATTACTTCTGGTTAAGCAGCGACGACAGCATCGTTAGCGCTAAAACAAAATCTTTTGCCGCTCTAAAGGCCGGCACCGCGACGCTCGTTGGCTCACGCGGCACCGAGCTTTACCGATACAACGTTCTCGTTACTCCGCAGCCGAGCGGCAGCATCGAAAGACTGCCATTCGATTTATCGGGCATTATTGAATATATCCCGACCATAGTTTTCGTTTTGCTTGTTGTGATCGTGTTCTTCCGAGTTAGGAAAAGCAAGAAAAACGCTCAGCGGACGCCTACTGACAACGGGATACCCTGGGAGCAGTAACGCTATCTGTACTTACCGCAGCCGGAACACCAGAGCTTTTCATGACCGTTTAGCTCGCCGCAGTCGGGGCATATCCATGTTCCGCCCTTGCGTAAATGGACCTTTGCCATCGTTGGATAGGAGTGGTACGCGTCCGAGCGCGGATACGACTCCGACGCATTCGTCACGTTCATTGCCGCGCTGTGAAGGTAGCCGTTTCCCATTCCGCTGAACGCGCGTATGCCTGTGGTGGGAGGATTGGTGGCTGTCACCCTATCGGTGACCGGCGATGTGACGAGCGTACTTTCATAAAGCTCGCCGCCGCATTTCGAGCAGAAATTGGCTCTTGAGTCGTTCCACGAATTACATTTTTTGCAGATCATACTTTATGTTCTCCTTTGCAATGATAATACTTTGGCAACAAAACAATCGCAAATAATAAAACTATTTCTCTAACAAAGACACCTTGCGGGGGCTTTCCGATCGCCCCCGCGCCCCTTCGGATACAAAAAATAAATTAATATTTGTATTATTTTTTTGCCACATTAATAATACTATTATCACCGCAACCCCCATAATTATTCGGCAATCAAGCGGCTGCAGGCAAATTCGCGGTTGTAGGTTCTCTAAGGCGCAGTTTTATCGCCGCGCGGCTCGGCGCATCCGATGCGCCTACTTCTTTTGGTGCAGAATATACTTTGTGTTACAAATTCAACCGAACTTTATCGGTACAATAACACCTTCTCCGCGCTTTAAACGAAGTAGGCGTGCTGGGCACGCCGAGCCGCGCGGGCAGCCAAGCGGCTGCAGGCATATTCCGCTGTATTTGATCGACAAAACAACATCATCTCCGCGCCTTAAATTAAGTAGGCGCATCGAATGC
>OMPZ01000198.1 GCA_900313125.1 uncultured Eubacteriales bacterium
TAATTTTTTAATAAAACGAGCCTGTATCCGTGGGGGTACAGGCTTTTGTTATGCCGGCGCGCAGCGCTTCCAATATTATTCATTTTTCGGTAAATATTCTATATTTGTTGCAATTGCTGAAAGCATGGGGTATAATGTTGATATAGAACAGACATAAAACAAGAGGTGACGCGTATGATCGAACTTGATAAGGACGACACAAATAAGGTTTCTCTCGAAAAAACACCCGAGTATGCTCCGCAGGAGAACAATGTGCCGGGAGCTATCCCGGGCGGCGAGGGAGTGAAGCTGTCAAAGGGCTGTCTTGCGGCGGTGATAGCCGCGATAGTTCTCGTTATTGTCGTTATCGCAGCAGCTGTAACGCTGATATTCAAGGGCAGCTTTGCCGTGTTCGGCTTTTTCCGCGAAGCCGTGGAGGAGGAGAACCGCCCCGAGACAGTTGCCACTCCGACCGGTGAGTTCGAGCTTGAAGAAGGCGCGCTCTACGCGTTCTATTCGGCTATGTACAAGAAGGACGCGCAGGCGATGAGCAGCGCGCTCGATCAGTACCCGTACCTTGTCTACTACATCAAGGACGGAGGTTCGCCGCTGCTTGACGTAGTGGCGAATGAGGACGTTCCCGAAATGACGCAGACGATGCTCGATCACGGCGCGAAATTCGACGACGCCTTCACTCATCAGAGCTATTACACGACTTACACGCTGGAGGGGTATCTTTCGTACCACGCCGACAAGACCGTCAAGATATCGTCCTCGCGCGATGTAAACGGCTCGGTAAAGCTGATGCTCGACAACGGTGCGGCTGTGGAGTTCGGTCATACCGACGAAAATGTGTCGTATGACCCAAATTCGATCGCACGAAAGCCGGGACAGGTAAACGCGCTGTTCGACGTTGCCGTGTGGATATGCCGCGACGAAACGCTCGACGAAAAGGACGTTGAGCTGATGAAAATGCTTCTCGACGCCGGCGCGGATAAAACGGAGAAGAACTTCGAGGGCAAGACGGCTCTTGAAAACTTCGAGGATACCGCCGAGTGGTACGAGCTTGACAGCGGATCGGAATACTACAAGCAGCTCACCGAACTGCTGAAATAAAAAAGCAAAGATGATCCCGGAGACCGATCGGACTCCGGGATATTTTTGTTATTATATAGTAAACGACATAAATTTCCCTACTTTGGTATTTCATAAACCAATTGCGGGGGCTTTCCGGTCGCCCCCACACCCCTTCGGATACCACTCTATGTAAGAATGTTTATGTCGTTTACTATAATTATTAATCATACGCCGAGGTCAGCCCGTAGTATTCCTCGAGGGAGAGACCGCTGTCGGTTATCTCCTGCGCCTTCTCGCCGACGTAGCGTATGTGCCACGGCTCGTAGCCGTAGCCTGTGTAGTACTCCTTGCCGTAGGGGTAGCGGATAATGAACCCGTATTCGGGGCAGTGGGCGTCGAGCCAGGCAGCTTCTGCCGAGCCGGGGAAATAGCCCGTGCTGACGGACGCGACGTCTATCGCAAGCCCCGTCTGATGCTCGGAGTGACCCGGCTTTGAGCAAAGCTGGTCTGCGCCGTCCTGACCGTAGAGACTGACGTACTCATTATACAGCTCCTCCTGCTCGTCAAAAGAGCGGTAGTCGGAATTTGAATACAGTCCGTAGCCGGCATCTGCCGCGGCAGACACTAGCCGCTCAAACGCGGCGGCGCACTCGGGTGTAAGTCCGCCCGGGTCGTATTCGCGCGACATCGAGTACGTTTTGTTTACTATGAGGATACCGTCGGCAAAGTGATCTTCCGTGTCAGGCGCGGGCTCTATCGTGATGTTTACCGACGCTGTGAGCCTTTCGCTGCCGTTGACCGTGACCGTCAGCGTGCACTCGCCCTCGTCGAGCGCAGTTGCCGTGCCGTCGCCGTTTACGGCGAGAAGCGTGCTGTCCGACGCCGAAAACTCGATCGAGTTGATCTGCGCGTCGTAAGGCTCGGGAGTGACGGTCGGAGTTACTTTCTGCCCGACGTTAAGCGTGGTGGTCGGCAGCGTGATCGTTACCGAGGTCGGTTCTGTCTGCTCGCTTTTGCTTTCTTCTGACGAGACAGCGCTGCTTTCCGAGACGCTCACAGCCTTGCTTTCGGTCCTGCTTTCGGTCTTGCTTGCCGCTCTGCTTGCCGTGCTTGGCTGTGCGCGCGAGGTGACCTTTGCTGCCGCGGAGGACGTATCGGTATCAGCCTTCTTCTTTGCCTCGGCGGAAGAAGTGCCGCTCGCCTTTTTCACCGAGGAGGCTGCTTCTTCTTTTTCGGAGGAAGATACGCTTTTAGATACACTTTTCGATGCGCTTTTCGATACGGTGTCGGGTTTATCGGGGCTGTCGGGCGACTCGATATGCGCCGTGTCGGGCGTGGCGGTGTCTTCGACGGGCGTTTTGACTATGAACGGCACGCAGCCGGTGACTGTCGGCAAAAGCGCGGCGGCAGCGGCTGCTGTGAGTATAACTGATCTGATCTTCGATAAATGAACGTCTTTCTTCATAGCATTACCCGCCGTAAACAGAGGTGATGCCGAAGTATTCCTCAAGCGTAAGACCGCTTTCGTATATCTCGGTCGCCTTGTCGCCGATGTAGCGGATATGCCACGGCTCGTA